>CAZQWZ010000008.1:0-29889 GCA_964596935.1 uncultured Roseivirgaceae bacterium | reverse complement strand
TGATAGTTATCAATGGTTCTATTCCAGGGCCTAAAAATTCAACTGTAGTATTAGCGAAGTAGAGCCATGAATGTTGAAGTAGTAAAAATAAACGGACAAGATGCAGGAAGAAAGGTTAGCCTTTCTAAAGATATCTTTGGTGTAGAGCCAAATGATCATGCAATCTATCTTGATGTAAAGCAATATTTGGCTAACCAACGCCAAGGAACGCATAAGTCAAAAGAGAGAGGAGACATTAAAGGATCTACTCGTAAAATCAAAAAACAAAAAGGAACAGGTACTGCCCGTGCTGGTAGTATTAAATCTCCAATATTTAGAGGTGGTGGTCGTGTTTTTGGACCTAGGCCAAGAGATTATTCTTTTAAATTAAATAAGAAGCTTAAAGTAGTTGCTCGTAAATCAGCACTTTCTTATAAAGCTAAAGAAAAAGCAATCTCAATTATCGAGGACTTTTCATTTGACGCCCCCAAAACAAAAAGCTATTTAGCTATGTTAGGAGATTTGAAAATGAGTGATAAGAAAACATTGTTTGTATTGCCTACAGCTAATTCAAATGTTATTCTTTCAAGTAGAAACATTCAAAACACAAAGGTGATAACTGCAGATCAGTTAAATACCTACGATGTTTTAAATGCAGATACACTTGTGATAGCCGAAGGTTCAATTGAGACAATCGAAAAAACTTTATTGAAATGAGCATATTAAAGAAACCTATTATTACTGAAAAGGTATCTGCCCAAAACGAGTCAGGTAAGTATGGCTTTGTTGTGGATATAAATGCCAATAAAGTAGAGATAAAAAAAGCTGTTGAAAAAATGTACGGTGTAACCGTAGCAGATGTAAACACGATGCGTTATGGCGGTAAATCTAAATCTAGATATACCAAGCAGAGAGTTGTTTCTGGTAGAACAGCAGCTTATAAAAAAGCAATTATTACTGTTGCCGAAGGAGAAGTTATTGATTTCTATAGCGGTATATAATTAGATAGAGAAATGGCAGTAAAAAAATTAAGACCGATAACCCCAGGACAACGTTTTAGAGTAGCGCCTGTATTTGATGAGATAACTACATCAACTCCAGAGAAATCGTTACTTGTAATATCTAAAAGATCTGGTGGTAGAAATAACACGGGAAAAATGACGATCCGTAATATCGGAGGTGGTCATAAAAAGAAAATCAGAATTGTTGATTTTAAAAGAAACAAATTTGGTATCCCTGCAACTGTAAAATCTATAGAGTATGATCCGTCAAGGACTGCTCGTGTAGCTTTACTTGTATATGCGGATGGAGCTAAAACTTATATGGTTGCTCCTGAAGGATTAGAGGTAGGACAAAAAGTTGTTTCGGGTAAAGACATTGCTCCTGAAATTGGGAATGCATTATTCTTATCTGATATTCCTTTAGGTACAATAATTCATAATATTGAATTAAAGCCTGGCAAAGGAGCATCAATGTCGAGAAGTGCAGGATCTTATGCTCAATTATTAGCAAGAGAGGGTAAATATGCTACTCTTAAATTGCCATCTGGCGAAATGAGAATGGTACTAGTTACTTGCTTAGCTACAATTGGTTCAGTCGGAAACTCTGATCATATGAATGTTCGTTTGGGTAAAGCGGGTAGAAATAGATGGTTAGGTAGAAGACCAAGAGTAAGAGGTGTAGCTATGAATCCTGTAGATCACCCAATGGGTGGTGGTGAAGGGCGTTCATCAGGTGGGCATCCAAGATCAAGAACTGGAGTATTAGCCAAAGGCTTTAAAACCAGAGCTAAGAAAAAGTATTCTAATAGGTTTATAATTACTAAGAGAAAATAATGGCAAGATCGTTAAAAAAAGGGCCATATATCGATTTTAGACTTGAAAATAAAGTCGATAAAATGAGCGAGTCTGGGAAAAAATCAGTAATTAAAACTTGGTCGAGAAGATCAATGATTTCGCCAGAATTTGTTGGATATACATTTGCTGTTCATAATGGCAATAAGTTTATACCTGTATATGTTACTGAAAACATGGTAGGGCATAAATTGGGAGAGTTTGCTCCAACTAGAAATTATAGAGGCCATATTGGCAAAAAAGATAAAGGTAGAAGGTAATTATGGAGGCTATAGCTAAATTAAATAACGTACCTACTTCACCAAGAAAAATGCGTTTGGTTGCTGACCTTGTAAGAGGACAAAGAGTAAACAATGCATTGAGTATTTTGAAGTTTGAGCCTAGAGTTGGAGCAGCTAAGTTGGAGAAACTTTTGCTTAGTGCTATTGCCAACTGGCAAAATAAGAATGAAGATGTTCAACTTGAAGATGCTGATCTTTATATAAAAATGATCAAAGTGGATAGCGGAAAAATGCTTAAGCGTTTGCGTCCAGCTCCTCAAGGTAGAGCACATAGAATAAGAAAGCGTTCTAATCACGTAACACTAGTGGTTGATAGCTTTAACGAAGTAGTTGCAGAAGCAGCTGAGTCAAACGAATCTGATAATAATAAATAAGCATGGGACAAAAAGTTAACCCTGTTGGATTAAGATTAGGTATTATACGCGGTTGGGATTCTAACTGGTACGGTGGCGATACCTTTGCTGATAAACTAGTTGAGGATCAAAAGATTCGTAAGTATGTTTACGCTCGTATTCCTAAAGGAAATATCTCAAAAATTATAATTGAGCGAACTTTAAAAAGAGTAACCTTAACAATTCATACGGCACGTCCTGGTGTTGTTATTGGTAAAGGCGGTTCTGAAGTTGATCGTATCAAAGAAGAGCTTAAAAAGCTAATTTCTAAAGATGTTCAAATCAATATTTTTGAAATTAAACGTCCTGAGCTTGATGCTAAATTAGTAGGAGAGTCTATTGCTCAACAACTTAAAGCTAGAATTTCTTTCCGTAGAGCTATGAAACAGGCAATTGCATCTGCCATGCGTGTTGGAGCTCAAGGGATCAAAATTAAAGTTTCGGGTAGAGTTGGTGGTGCTGAAATGGCTCGTTCTGAGCAGTATAAAGATGGGCGTATTCCTCTTCATACATTGAGAGCAGATATTGATTATGCATTATCAGAATCAAATACAATTTACGGAGTCATAGGTATCAAAGTATGGATATTTAAAGGTGAAGTTTATGGTAAAAGAGATTTGTCTCCTAATATAGGTGGCGGAAATCAAGGTGGCGGCCGCAGAGGCGGTGGCGGAGGCGGTCGAAGAAACGATCGTAGAGAAGGTGGCGCACCTAACAGAAGAAATAGAAATTAATTTGCCTGCAAGCCGTAGTAAACGGACGAAGGATTGGTTACTGCTTTAATAAAGTAGGTAAAGAATAATAAAATGTTACAACCAAAAAGAACGAAGTTTAGAAAGATGCAGAAGGGCAGGATTAAGGGTCTTGCCACTCGGGGACATAGAATTGCTTTTGGTGCTTTTGCAATTAAGGCTTTAGAGTCAGGTTGGATTACAAGTCGCCAGATTGAGGCAGCTCGTATTGCAATGACTAGAGCAATGAAGCGTCAAGGTCAAGTATGGATCCGTATTTTTCCAGACAAGCCTATAACTAAAAAACCGGCAGAAGTTAGAATGGGTAAGGGTAAAGGAGCTCCTGAATATTGGGTAGCTGTTGTAAGACCTGGCACTATTATGTTTGAAGCTGGTGGAATTGATAAAGAAACTGCAAAAGAAGCAATGAGGTTAGCTCAACAAAAGCTTCCTATGGCAACTAAGTTTTCTGTTCGTAACGATTATATAGAGGAATAGAGCATGAAAAATTCAGAAATTAAGGCCTTGTCGGTCGAAGAAATAAAACAAAAGCTAGTTGGTGAGCGTGAAGTAATGCAAAAACTGAAATTTGCACATGCTATATCACCTATCGAGAATCCGATGAAAATCCAAGTTACTCGTAAACTAATCGCAAGGTTAGAAACTGCTTTGACTGCAAAAACACTTGAGAACTAAGAGAATGGAATCAAGAAATTTAAGAAAAGAAAGAACAGGGGTTGTTACAAGCAACAAAATGGATAAAACCATAACTATTGCTGTGCACAGAAAGGTGAAACACCCTCTATATGGTAAATTTATCAAAAAGACTACCAAGTTTTCTGTTCATGACGAATCTAATGATTGTGGTATCGGTGATACTGTTAGAATCATGGAAACTCGTCCTTTGAGCAAGAACAAACGTTGGAGATTAGTTGAAATAATCGAGAGGGCTAAATAATAATGATACAGCAAGAATCAAGACTTAGCGTAGCAGATAACAGTGGAGCAAAGACAGTTCTTTGTATCCGGGTGTTAGGCGGTACAGGTAAAAGATATGCTTCTGTAGGAGACAAAATAATTGTTACTGTAAAAACAGCAATGTCTTCTAGTAGCCTTAAAAAAGGCACCGTATCTAGAGCCGTAGTGGTAAGGACCAAAAAAGAAGTAAGAAGAAAAGATGGATCTTACATCCGTTTTGAAGATAACGCAGCTGTGTTACTTACTCCTAATGATGAGCCTAGAGGAACACGTATTTTTGGCCCTGTGGCTAGAGAGTTACGCGAAAAGCAATTTATGAAAATAGTTTCATTGGCACCTGAAGTATTGTAACAATGGAAAGAAAGAAAAATAAGCAACAAAAATTGCATGTTAAAAAAGGCGATACTGTTAAAGTAATTGCTGGTAATGCAAAAGGTAAATCAGGCTTAGTGCTTGAAGTTATCGGAGCTAAAAGGCGAGTAATTGTTGAAGGCGTTAATGTGGTTACAAAACACATCAAGCCATCTGCAGCTAGCCCTGAAGGTGGAATAAATAAAACAGAAGCGGCTATTCACATTAGTAATGTAATGTTAGTAGATCCATTAACTGGCGATGCTACTCGTACGGGCAGAAAACTAGTAGAGGGCAAATTGGTAAGATTTTCTAAGAAAACCGGAGACGTTATATAATGGCTAATCCTAGACTAAAAAATAAATATCTCAACGAGATAGTACCTGCATTAAAAGATAAGTTTCAATACAAATCGGTAATGCAAGTGCCTAGAATTGAGAAAATCAGTATCAACAAGGGAATTGGTGATGCTGTAGCCGATAAGAAACTTATCGATGCAGGAATTGAAGAACTATCGACAATTTCAGGGCAAAAAGCAGTTGCAACGTTAGCAAAAAATGCAATCTCTAACTTTAAGTTAAGGGAAGAGATGCCAATTGGAGCAAGAGTTACACTTAGAGGAAGTCAGATGTATGAATTTCTTGATCGTTTAATGACAGTGGCTTTACCAAGGGTGCGAGATTTTAGAGGAGTAAGTGAAAAAGCATTTGATGGAAGAGGTAATTACACTCTTGGAGTTAAAGAGCAAATTATTTTTCCAGAGATCAGCATTGATAAAGTTAATAAAATTGGCGGTATGAACATTACAATTGTTACATCTGCTAATTCTAACGAAGAAGGATACGAATTGTTAAAGGCATTTGGTATGCCATTTAAAAATAAAAACGATAACTCTAACTAATAATGGCAAGAGAATCAATAAAAGCGCGTGAGAGAAAAAGAGAAAAACTAGTTGCCCGTTATGCTGAAAAGCGCAAAGCGCTTAAAGAAGCAGGAGACTACGTTGGACTTGATAAATTACCTAGAAATTCTTCTCGAGTTAGATTACACAATAGATGTAAGATGACAGGGAGACCTAAAGGATACATGAGAAAATTCGGTATTTCTAGGGTTACATTTCGTGAAATGGCGAGCCAAGGAAAGATTCCTGGCGTAACCAAAGCAAGCTGGTAATTAGCTCTTTAGTAGCCGAAACCCAAAGGTTAAAAATTAACTTTTGAATATTAAAAAATAACTTGTATTTTTGCAACCCGTTTTGAAAGCGGGAGGTAAATTTAAGTAGAATAAAATGACTGATCCAATAGCAGATTACTTAACAAGGCTTAGAAATGCGATTAAAGCCAACAAAAGAATCGTAGACATTCCTTCTTCTAAATTGAAGAGAGAAATGACTAAGGTATTGCATGCAAATGGATTTATCCAGAGCTATAAATTTGAAGACGATGTTAATACCCAAGGGCAAATTAAAATCGCTTTAAAATACAATCCTAGCACTAAGCAAAGTGCAATTGTAAGCTTAGAAAGGATAAGCAAACCAGGTTTAAGAAAATATGCTGCCATAGATACAATGCCAAGAGTACTTAATGGTTTAGGAATTGCAATTCTTTCAACATCGAAAGGGGTAATGACTAACAAAGAGGCTGTAAGGCAAAATCTTGGTGGTGAAGTATTGTGTAACGTATATTAATACAAAGACAAATGTCGAGAATAGGTAATAAGCCAATTAGTATCCCTGACGGAGTAACACTTTCTGTAAAAGAAAATGTGGTTACAATTAAGGGGCCTAAAGGGGAGCTAACTCAGGAGATTGATGCTGAGTTTAAGCTTGAAGAAAAAGAGGGTATTTATGCAATTAAACGCCCAACTGAGCAAAAGAGACATAGAGCCTTGCATGGCTTATATAGATCTTTATTAAACAATGCTGTTGTTGGTGTTTCTGAAGGTTATAAAAAAGAATTAGAGCTAATAGGAGTTGGTTATAGAGCTAATACTCAAGGTAATGTTTTAGATCTTACATTGGGATATTCTCATAATATCGTTTTTCAAATCCCTGCTGAAGTTAAAGTAACTGCTGAAAGCGCTAAAGGTAAACCTCCAAGAGTAATACTTGAAAGTGTTGATAAACAATTAATAGGACAAGTAGCTGCTAAATTGAGATCACTAAGAAAAATTGAGCCTTACAAAGGAAAAGGTATCAAGTTTGTAGGTGAAGAAATTAGAAGAAAAGCAGGTAAAACGGCAGCTAAATAATTGAAGCAATGAAACTCACAAAGTCAGATAGAAGATTAAGAATACGTAGAGGTATCCGAAATAAAATAGCCGGAACTTCTGAACGTCCTAGACTTTCAGTATTTAAAAGCAATAAAGCTGTATATGCGCAAATAGTTGATGATTCTAAAGGGCATACAATAGCATCTGCTAATTCAATTGAATTAGGCGGAAAATCAAGTAATATAGAAAATTCGAAACAAGTAGGAACTAAATTAGCCGAAAGAGCTAAAGCTGCAGGTATTGAATTAGTACTATTTGATAGAAGTGGATACCAGTACCACGGAAAAGTAAAAGCATTGGCTGATGCCGCTCGTGAGGGAGGTCTTAAATTTTAATTAGTTATGTCGCAAAAAAATATTAGATCAATAAAAGCCAGCGAAATCGATCTTCAAGAAAAGGTTGTTTCAATCAATCGTGTTGCAAAGGTTGTAAAAGGTGGTAGAAGGTTTAGTTTCTCTGCAATAATAGTTGTAGGTGATGGTAAAGGTGTTGTTGGATACGGATTAGGTAAAGCTAATGAAGTTGTTGATGCCATTGCAAAAGGAGTAGATGATGCTAAGAAAAACTTAGTTAAAGTTCCTCTTTTTAGAAATACAGTTCCTCACGATGCTATAGGTAAATATAGTGGAGGTTTAGTATTGCTTAAGCCTGCTTCGCCTGGTACAGGAGTAATTGCAGGTGGTGCAATGAGAGCAGTACTTGAAAGTGCTGGTGTTAAAGATGTATTGGCAAAGTCGAAAGGATCTTCAAACCCACACAACGTGGTAAAAGCAACTTTTGATGCATTAATGCAAATGCGTGATGCTTATACAGTTGCACAGCAAAGAGGAGTTACATTAGAAACAGTTTTTAACGGATAAGAAAGATGGCTAAAGTTAAAATTTCTCAAGTTAAAAGTACTATCAAGCGTCCTAACAGACAAAAGCTTACAATTAAAGCTTTAGGTTTAGGAAAGATAGACAAATCGGTTGAGGTAGAATACACTCCTCAAATTGCCGGTATGGTTAAAAAAGTAGCCCATTTAGTATCAGTAACAGAACTTTAAGATGAAATTACATACATTAAAACCTGCAGAAGGTTCTATAAAAAGTGGAAAGAGAATTGGTCGTGGCCAAGGTTCTGGTAGAGGGGGTACTTCTACACGTGGGCATAATGGTGCACAATCTAGATCTGGTTACTCAAGAAAAATAGGTTTTGAAGGTGGTCAGATGCCTTTACAAAGACGTGTTCCTAAGTTTGGATTTACTAGTCCAAATCGTGTAGAGTATAAAGCTATTAATTTAGATACACTTCAAGCATTAGTTGAAAAAACTAAAACTAAGAAAGTTGATTTTGAGTTTTTAATTGCAAATGGCTTAGCTTCTAAAAATGAGAAAATTAAAGTGTTGGGCAGAGGCGAGTTAAAAGCTAAAGTTGAAGTAGTAGTGCATAAATTTTCTGAGTCGGCTGTTAAGGCTATTGAAACAGCAGGAGGCAAAGCCGAAACGATATAATTTTTATGAAAAAATTTATTACAACCATAAAGCATATATTCTCGATTGAAGACCTTAGGGTTAGAATATTAAATACCATTGGGTTTTTAATAATATTCAGGTTGGGTTCTTATGTAGTACTTCCAGGTATTGATCCAGTTATTTTGGCTGCCGTTCAGCCAGAAGCACAAGGTATTTTTGGGTTGTTAAATAATTTCTTAGGAGGGGCATTTTCTAGGGCTTCGATATTTGCATTAGGCATTATGCCTTACATTTCTGCTTCCATTGTAATTCAACTACTAGGAATGGCAGTTCCTTATTTCCAAAAACTTCAAAAAGATGGAGAATCTGGAAGAAATAAAATTAACCAAATTACACGAGTATTAACTATTGCTATCACATTAGCACAATCAATCGGTTATTTAGCAACAACAGTGCCTGCTGAAGCAATTGTAATAGACCCTTATTTCTTTAGAATAAGTGCAATGATTGTGTTAGTTGCAGGTACAATGTTTACGATGTGGCTAGGTGAGAAAATTACAGATAAGGGTATAGGTAACGGTATCTCTATGCTTATTATGATTGGCATCATATCTCGTTTGCCCGCTTACTTTGTTACAGAAGTAATGGCTCGAGGAATGAGTGGAGCGTTGGTTCTTGTATTAGAAATGGTCGCTTTATTCTTTATAGTAATGGCAGTTGTTGCCTTTACGCAAGCTACTAGACAAATACCTGTTCAATACGCAAAACAAGTTATAGGCAATAAAGTGTACGGTGGTCAAAGACAGTACATTCCATTAAAAGTTAATTCAGCTGGTGTTATGCCAATCATATTTGCGCAAGCACTTATGTTTATACCACCAATGATTGCCAATATTTGGGCCAACGATAGTGATATTGCGGCCTATGTAGGAACTGCATTTTCCGATCCAAGATCTTGGCAGTATAATGGTCTGTTTGCAGTAATGATTTTAATATTTACGTTTTTCTATACAGCAATTACGGTTAATCCAAATCAAATTGCTGAAGACTTAAAGCGTAACGGAGGTTTTGTTCCCGGTATTAAGCCAGGTAAGCAAACTTCTGAGTTTATAGATAATATTTTAACTAAAGTAACCTTACCAGGTTCTATGTTTTTAGCAATGGTTGCCATCTTACCTGCATTTGCTGGTATGGCGGGAGTTAGTGCTGGATTTTCACAGTTTTATGGTGGTACTTCATTGTTAATTATGGTTGGGGTAATCCTCGATACATTGCAACAAATTGAAAGCTACTTACTGATGAGACATTATGAAGGTATGATGAAATCAGGTAGAGTTAAAGGACGTTCTCAAGCTGCTATAGCTTAGGTTTATAATGATTCATTATAAATCGAGGGAGGAGATTGAGTTAATAAAAGAAAGTGCTGATATTCTTGGTAGAGCACATGGCGAAATAGCCAAACTTATTAAACCAGGAATAAATACAAACAAGCTAGATAAGCTAGCTGAAGAGTTTATTAAAGATAATGGAGGAGTTCCTTCATTTAAAAATTATAACGGGTTTCCTTATACATTATGTGTAAGCCCAAACGAACAAGTTGTTCATGGGTTTCCAAGTGGTAAAGAGTTAGAAGATGGAGATGTGTTAAGTATTGATTGTGGAGTTTTTTACAAAGGATTTCATAGTGATTCTGCTTATACATATGCTGTTGGTAACGTTAAGGAGGATGTGTTAGAATTACTTAGAGTGACAAAAGAGTCGCTTTATAAAGGAATTGAAAAGGCTGTTGTTGGTAATAGAACAGGTGATATTGGTTATGCCATTCAAAATTTTGTTGAGGGCTACGGATACACAGTTGTTCGAGAGTTGGTTGGTCACGGTGTTGGAGAAAGTTTGCACGAAAGTCCTGAAGTACCTAATTATGGTAAAAGAGGGAGAGGAGCTAAACTTAAAGAAGGGATGATTATAGCGATTGAACCAATGATCAATCTAGGTAAAAAAGACATTGTTCAAGAAAATGATGGATGGACTATTCGTACAAAGGATAGAGCAACCTCAGCACATTTTGAACATACAGTTGCTATTACCAAAGAGGGAGTAGAAGTGCTAACAACACATAAGTATATAGAAGAAGTATATAAATTATAATATGGCTAAACAGGCATCTATTGAACAAGACGGAACTATTCTAGAAGCATTATCAAATGCAATGTTTAGAGTAGAACTAGAAAATGGACATGTGGTTATTGCTCACATATCTGGAAAGATGAGAATGCACTATATTAAAATTTTACCAGGCGACAAAGTAAAACTTGAAATGTCGCCTTATGATTTGACAAAAGGAAGAATAGTATATAGATATAAATAAAAAGATGAAAGTTAGAGCATCTGTAAAAAAGAGAAGTGCTGATTGCAAAGTTATCCGTAGACACGGTAAAGTTTATGTAATCAACAAGAAGAACCCCAAATTCAAACAAAGACAAGGATAATTGTTATGGCTAGAATTGCAGGAGTAGATATTCCACAACAGAAAAGAGGCGAAATCGCCTTAACGTATATTTTTGGACTCGGTAGAAGTTCAGCTCAAAAAATCCTAACGGAAGCAGGAGTTGATTGGAACACTAAAGTTCAAGATTGGACTGAAGAAGAAGCCAATAGTGTACGTAACATAATAGGTGAATCCTTTAAAGTAGAAGGAGTTTTAAAATCAACTATACAATTAAATATCAAACGTTTGTTAGATATTGGTTGCTACAGAGGATTGAGGCATCGTAGAGGACTTCCAGTTCGTGGACAGCATACTAAAAATAATGCTCGTACGAGAAAAGGAAAGAAAAAGACAGTAGCTAACAAGAAAAAAGCTGCTAAATAAGCATAAGTGATATGGCACAAAAGCGAAAAGATAAAAGTAAAAAAAGAGTAGTTAATGTCGAAGCATTGGGGCAAGCCCATATTAGAGCTTCTTTTAACAACATTATAATCTCTATGACCAATACAACGGGTCAAGTGATCTCGTGGGCTTCTGCAGGCAAAATGGGCTTTAAAGGTTCTAAAAAGAATACTCCATATGCTGCCCAAGTAGCTGCTAGTGATTGCGCTCAAAAAGCGTATGATCTTGGTCTTCGAAAAGTAGATGTTTTTGTAAAAGGTCCAGGAGCAGGTAGAGAATCAGCTATCAGAACTATACAAAATGTGGGTATTGAAGTAACTACTATTAAAGATGTTACTCCACTTCCTCATAATGGATGTCGTCCTCCAAAAAGACGAAGAGTTTAATTTTAGTCTATTAAGAATTAGTATATAATGGCAAGATATAGAGGTCCTAAAACAAAAATTGCAAGGAGATTTAACGAACCAATTTTTGGCCCAAGTAAGGCATTAACAAAAAAAGCGTACCCTCCTGGTCAGCACGGTAGAGGAAGAAGAAAAAAACAATCTGAATATGCTATTCAGTTAATGGAGAAGCAAAAAGCTAAATATACCTATGGTGTATTAGAAAAGCAATTCTCTAATTTGTTTGATAAAGCTTCTAGAAAAACTGGAATTACAGGAGAGATTCTTTTACAGTTATTAGAAACTAGACTTGACAACACGGTTTACAGATTAGGAATTGCTCCTACTCGTAGAGCTGCTCGTCAGTTTGTATTACATAAGCACGTTATTGTAAACGGAAATATTGTTAATATCCCTTCGTTTGCAGTTAAAATTGGAGATACAATTGAGGTAAGAGAGAAATCTAAATCCTTAGAGATAGTATCTAATACGGTTGCTGCTACTGCTACTAAAAGATTTCCTTGGTTAGAATGGAGTCCTGCTGAATTGAAAGGCAGATTAATTTCTATGCCAATTCGCGAAGATATTCCAGAGAATATCCAAGAGCAGTTAATCGTAGAACTTTACTCTAAATAATATTTAAATTAATTTCATGGCAATTGCTTTACTAAGCGATTGCCTGAACTATTAACTATAAAACTATGTCGATATTAGCGTTTCAGATGCCAGAAAAAGTTGCCATGGAAAAGGCAGACGACTTTCATGGTTTATTTACTTTCAAGCCACTTGAAAAAGGATATGGTGTAACCATTGGCAATGCGCTTAGAAGAATACTTCTTTCTTCTTTGGAAGGATATGCAATTACAGGAATCAAAGTTCCTAATGTTTTGCATGAGTTTTCTACTATCGAAGGCGTTGTGGAAGATGTGTCAGATATTATTTTGAACTTGAAAATGGTTCGATTTAAGAAAATAGCCGATACATTTGACAATAAGATTGCTGTTAACCTTAAGAAAAAAAAGGTATTAACTGCAGGTGATATTGCAAAATTTACAACTGCTTTCGAAATCCTAAATCCAGAACATATTATCTGTCACTTAGATGATAAATCTGATTTAGAAATAGAGTTAACAATTGAAAAAGGGAGAGGTTATCTTCCTGCAGATGAAAACAAGCCTGATGATCAGGTATTTGGATATATTCCAATCGATGCTATTTTTACTCCTATTAAGAATGTAAAATATAGTGTTGAAAATACTAGGGTTGAACAAAAGACTGATTATGAGATGTTGATTCTTGACATCGAAACAGATGGTTCTATTCACCCAGAAGATGCATTGAAAGGTGCAGCTAAAATCCTAATACAACACTTTATGCTATTCTCTGATCAAAATATGATTTTAGAATCAGCTGAGTCAGGTGAGCCAGATGCAGTGGATGAAGAATTACTTCATATGAGAAAGTTATTGAAAACTTCTCTTCACGATATGGACTTATCAGTTAGAGCATACAACTGTCTTAAAGCAGCTGATGTTAAATCTTTAGGAGATTTAGTAAGTTTAGAAATTTCTGATATGATGAAATTTAGAAACTTTGGTAAAAAATCACTAGCTGAGCTAGAGCAATTAGTAGTTGACAAGAACCTTACATTTGGAATGGATCTTGGGAAATATAAACTTGAGGAAGAGTAAGATAAGATGAGACACGGTAAGAAATTTAATCACTTAAGCAGAACAACCTCGCATAGAGCTGCAATGCTTTCAAATATGGCTTCGTCTTTAATTCTTAGTAAAAGAATTTCGACAACGGTAGCTAAAGCAAAAGCATTGAGAAAATATGTTGAGCCTTTATTAACAAAATCTAAAACTGACGATACTAACTCTCGTAGAGTTGTATTTTCATATTTGCAAAATAAGGAATCTGTTTCTGAGCTTTTTAATGAAGTTGCTGAGAAAATCGCAACTCGTCCTGGTGGATACACTCGTATTCTTAAAACAGGTAATCGTGCTGGCGATAATGCAGAAATGTGCATTATTGAACTAGTTGATTATAATGATTTAATGAAGAAAGAGGCTACCGAAGAGAAACCGAAAACTCGTAGAAGCAGAAGAGGTGGAGCTAAGAAAACAGAAGAAGCTAAAGTTGAAGCTAGTGCCTCTGCTGAAGATTCTAGCGAAACGCAGAAATCTGAAGAAGTTATATCTGATGCTGAAATTGTAGAGGAAGAAAAGGTAGAAGAAGCACCTTCAAAAGAAGACGAATCTTCAGACGAAGCTGACGAAAACAAAGAAGAAGATAAAAAATAGTCTTTTTCTGAAAGGAAATTAAAGGGATTAGATTTTTATCTAATCCCTTTTTTTATTTTTGCATAAAAAAAATAGTATTATGAACACACCTACCAAAAAGAAAGCCTACTTATTGCTCGAAGATGGATTTAAAATGGAAGGAATCGCTATTGGTAAAATTGGTACTACAGGAGGTGAAATTTGTTTTAATACGGGGATGACGGGCTACCAAGAAGTTTATACAGATCCTTCTTATTATGGCCAGGTGGTTATAAATACCAACTCACATATTGGTAATTATGGAGCTGTTGATGAGGAAAACGAGTCAGATTCTCCTAAAATAAATGGGTTAATAGTAAATGAGTACTCGATTTTTAACAGTAGAGAAGGGTCTCAGTCTTTACAAGATTATCTTGTAAAGCACGGTGTAGTTGGTATCTCAGATGTGGATACTCGTAACCTAGTAAGGCATATAAGAGATAAAGGAGCGATGAATGTTATCATATCTTCTGATTTGGCTGAAGATAAATTAGAAGAGGAACTCAAGAAATTGCCATCAATGGATGGGCTTGAGCTTGCTTCAAAGGTTACCACCCAATCTCCTTATATTTTAGGAGAAGGGAATAAGGTTAAAATTGCAGTACTTGATTTTGGAATTAAGAGAAGCATTTTAAATAATTTTGTTAAAAGAGGTTGCGAATTAAAAGTGTTTTCGGCAAATACCTCATTTGATACAATATTGGAGTGGTCTCCAGATGGAGTGTTTTTATCCAATGGACCGGGAGACCCTGCTGCAATGGATTATGCAGTAGAAACTGTTAATAATATAGTTAATTCTGAGAAACCAATGTTTGGTATTTGCCTTGGGCATCAATTAATTGCCAGAGCATTTAATATTGGCACTTATAAAATGCACCACGGACACCGAGGATTAAACCATCCTGTAAAAAACTTAAAAACGGGTTTAAGTGAAATCACTTCTCAAAACCATGGTTTTTCTATATCTAAAGAAGATGTGGATAAATCTAAAGTGGTTTTACAAACACATATTAACCTGAATGACGGTACCGTTGAAGGGATAGAAATCAATGGGAAGAAAATATTTTCCGTTCAATACCATCCTGAATCTTCTCCTGGGCCTCACGATTCAGAATATCTATTTGATAATTTTATAAAATTAATAACAAAATAAATAGTACATAAATGGCAATTATAGAACAAGTACACGCCAGACAAATTTTAGACTCAAGAGGCAATCCTACCATTGAAGTAGATGTAATTACTACCAACGGAGTATTAGGAAGAGCAGCAGTGCCTTCAGGTGCTTCAACTGGCGAAAACGAGGCAGTGGAGCTTCGTGATGGAGATAAAAGCAAATACTTAGGTAAAGGTGTTTTAAAAGCAGTAGAGAATGTAAATGAAGTTATTGCTCCAGAAATAGTTGGGTTTTTAGTAACAGAGCAACGCTTGATCGATCAAGTTATGATTGATTTAGACGGAACTGATACGAAATCTAACTTGGGAGCAAATGCAATTTTAGGGGTTTCTTTGGCAGTAGCAAAAGCAGCAGCTGAAGAATCTGCATTACCACTTTACCAATACATTGGAGGTGTTAATGCACATAAATTGCCTGTGCCCATGATGAATATTATCAATGGTGGCTCGCACTCTGATGCTCCCATAGCATTTCAAGAGTTTATGATTAGGCCCGTAGGTGCTAAAACATTTTCTGATGGTATTAGAATGGGAACAGAGATTTTTCATAGCTTAAAGAAAATCCTTCACGATAAAGGATTAAGTACTGCCGTAGGTGATGAAGGTGGTTTTGCTCCTAATTTAGCAGGAGGAACTGAAGAAGCTCTTGAGAGCATACTAAGTGCCATTAAAGCTGCTGGTTACACACCAAATGAAGATGCAACTATTGGGTTAGATTGTGCTGCTTCTGAATTTTATGTAGATGGCAAATACGACTATACTAAGTTCGAAGGTGCTAAAGGAAAAATTAGAACAAGTGAAGAGCAAGTAGAATACTTGGCTTCTTTATGCGATAAATACCCAATTGATTCGATTGAAGATGGTTGTGATGAAAATGACTGGAAAGGGTTTAGCATGCTTACTGCAAAAATTGGAGATAAATGCCAGATAGTTGGGGATGATCTTTTTGTTACTAATGTTAAGTTTTTGGCAAGAGGGATTAAAGAAAAGTCTGCTAATTCAATCTTGATTAAGGTTAACCAAATAGGTACACTTTCAGAAACCTTAGATGCAATTGAAATGGCACATAAGGCAGGATATACTGCTGTTATTTCACACCGTTCAGGTGAAACAGAAGATTCTACCATTGCAGATATCGCGGTAGCGACAAATGCAGGGCAAATTAAAACAGGTTCAGCATCCAGGTCTGATAGAATGGCTAAGTATAACCAGCTTCTTAGAATTGAAGAAGAACTTGGAGAAGTTGCCGTTTATGAAGGAAGGAAATTTAATTAGTCATTATTGCGAGGCACGAAGTAATCTCTTTTTGGTAAAAATAGATTGCTTCGCTTCGTTATTCCTGAAAAAGGAATTCGCAATGACGATAATGTTTATCATTATCTTAAATAATTTAAAGCCTCAATTGTTTAATTGAGGCTTTTTTTCGCTTTATTTGATAAATAATTACTTTGATAAATGGACTCTTTCAAAAAGATCATCAAAAATTACTACCTAATGGTGGGCGCATTTTTTCTAATATGGCTTACCTTTTTTGATAGCAATGACCTCTATAGTCAGTATAGTTTAGCAAATAAATTAAATACGCTAAACGCAGATAAAACCTATTACCTTGAAAAAATAGAGGAAGTAAAAGAAGACAGAGAAGAGCTTTTGAGCAATCCTGATTTGCTTGAAAAGTTTGCGCGGGAAAAGTATTTGATGAAGAAACAATCGGAAGACTTATACGTTGTAGTTGAAATAGAAGAAGATTAAGGGATGAGAAAACTGGGAGTTTTAATTGTAATACTTATTTCTAGCTCAATAAGTGCATTCGCACAAAAAGGTGAGACCTATGTAGTTGATAACCAAAGTAATTTCTTGGATCGAGTTTATGTAGGAGGTGGAATGGGGTTATCTGGGGGTTCTTGGGGCACATCTATAAGCTTATCTCCAATAGTAGGATATATGGTTTCTAGCAGGTTATCAGTAGGTGTTGGTGCTACTTACCAATTTTATAAATACAACAACACCAATTTTCAAGATAATAGGTACGGTGGAAACTTATTTGCTAGGATGAATCTTATTAAACAAGTTTTTGTATATGGCGAATATTCGTTTCTTAATCAAACTAATTTTTATGATTCAAATGATCGTATAACTATAACTAGGCTACCATTGGGTTTGGGAATAACACAAAGAGTGGGGCCACGATCCTCTTTAAATGTGATTGCAGCATATGACATGTTACATGATTCGAATTTTTTGTATCACCCTTCACCTTGGGTTATATCATTCTTTTTTTCTATCTAAAAATTAAGATCAAGCTTTTTAGCAACTTCTTTCAAGTCAATAACTACTTTTTCATTTAGAGGAATTCCATTTTCTAATCTCTCAACTTCAAATAGTCTTTCGGGATCGCCAGGAATAACAATATTGGGCATTCCTTCTGCACTTTTCGCATTTCGAAAACGCTCAATCCAAGTATCCATATCAGATTTAAATTCATTCGCTGGCCTAAATCCATCTATACGCATGGCACCCATAAAGTGGCCAATTCCTTCACCCACAGGATTTTCTGGCATTGGTAAAAAACTAACAAATGGAGGAACCCAAGGGCCGAAATTTGCACCTGAGAAAACGCCCGAAAAAATATCAACAATAGAGCCTAAGCAAAAGCCTTTATGACTGCCATGGTCTCGGTCTCCACCTAAAGGCAATAATGCGCCACCTTCCTTTAATTCATGTGGGTCGGTTGAGCCAACTCCCTCTTTATCTTGAATCCAGCCTATAGGGGCTTCTTCACTCTTACGTTGAAGAATTTCTAGCTTGCCATTGGCTGCAGTGGTTGTAGCAAAATCTGCTACAAACGGAGGTTGCTTATCAGCAGGTACTGCCACAGCAATGGGGTTGGTGCCTAACATGCGCTCAGTTGAAAAGGTTGGAGAAACCAATGGGCTGGCATTAGTCATCGACATACCTACCATGTCGTGCTCTAAGGCCATCATGGCATGATAACCTGCTATGCCATAATGATTAGAATTTTTAATAGAGATCCACCCTGAGCCAACATTTTTAGCTTTTTCAATGGCAATGGCCATTGCTTTAGGTGCTACCACAAGCCCTAACCCAGCATCTCCATCAACCACACCTGTACTTGGTGTTTCGTGCACTATTCTAACATTGGGTGTAGGGTTAATTCTGTCAGATTCCCAAAGGCGTATGTAGCCAATTAATCGGGCAACTCCGTGCGAATCAATTCCTCTTAAATCTGCTGAAACCAACACTTTGGTTGCTAATTCCGCATCGGCAGCAGAGCAGCCAATTTTAAGAAATACATCGTTGGTAAAATCTCTTACTTTCTCGAATGAATACATTGCAAAAATATTTTTGCAAAAATAAGAAAAACTTAATTTATAGGGTATAATTTTCTAACATAATCAATGTTAATAATTGAGTCAGTTTTGGCAAGTTAGCTGCTACAATTTTGCCTATATTTGAGTCAATAAAAAATACGATTATGAACTACCAATCCAGAGAAGAAAAGTTGAAAAAACTTGAAGAATTAAATAAAGAAGCAGAGCTAGGGGGAGGAGAGAAAAGAATAGAAGTTCAGCATGCAAAAGGGAAGTTAACCGCACGTGAAAGAATTTCACTTTTGTTAGATGAAGGTAGTTTTGAAGAGTTAGGAAAATTTGTAAGGCATAGAAGTACCGCTTTTGGATTAGAAAAGCAGAAGTTTTTGGGTGATGGTGTAGTTACAGGTTACGGCAAGGTAGATGGGCGATTAATTTATATCTTCTCGCAAGACTTTACCGTTTTTGGAGGCTCATTATCCGAGGCTTATGCTGAAAAAATTGTACGAATAATGGACTTGGCCATGAAAAATGGAGCTCCCATAATTGGTCTTAATGATTCAGGTGGAGCTCGAATTCAAGAAGGGGTTGTGTCGTTGGCTGGTTATGCAGATATTTTTTATCGTAATACGAGAGCTTCGGGGTTAATCCCTCAAATATCGGCTATTATGGGCCCTTGTGCAGGAGGAGCAGTTTATTCGCCCGCCATTACCGATTTTACCTTAATGGTAGAAAACACTTCGTATATGTTTGTTACAGGCCCTAATGTGGTTAAAACGGTAACTCAAGAAGATGTTACGGCCGAAGAATTAGGAGGGGCAAGTGCACATAGTACTAAAAGTGGGGTTACTCATTTTTCATGTGCAAACGAAGTGGAAGCCATTAATCATATTAAAAAACTTCTAAGCTATATGCCTCAAAATTGTGAAGAAGAAACTCCTTTAGTGCCTTATGAAAATGGTGATGAAATTCGAGAAGTACTAAATGAGATTGTTCCTGATAACCCCAACCAACCCTATGATATGCGGGAAGTTATTAATGGAATTATTGATAAGGATACTTTTTTTGAGGTGCATAAAAACTATGCAGAAAGCATGCTAGTTGGGTTTGCAAGGTTGGCAGGTAGAAGTATAGGCATTGTTGCCAATCAGCCACAGTCGTTTGCAGGTGTTTTGGGTAATAATTCAAGTAAAAAGGGCGCACGCTTTGTGCGTTTCTGCGATAGTTTTAATATTCCGCTGTTGGTACTTGAAGATGTACCTGGCTTTTTACCAGGAACAGATCAAGAATGGAATGGGATAATTATAAACGGAGCCAAGTTGCTATATGCCTTTAGCGAAGCTACCGTGCCACGAATTACCGTTATTACTCGCAAAGCTTATGGTGGTGCTTATGATGTAATGAATTCTAAACATATTGGTGCAGATATGAACTATGCTTGGCCAACTGCCGAAGTTGCCGTAATGGGTGCAAAAGGTGCTACAGAAATAATATTTAGAAAGGAAATAGCAGCAGCAGATGATAAAAAAGCAAAGATTCAAGAAAAGGTAGATGAATACAGCGAGATGTTTGCCAACCCTTATGCGGCAGCCGAAAGAGGATATGTAGATGAAATAATTCTGCCAGAGCAAACTCGTAAAAAATTAATAACGGCATTTGAAATGTTAGAAAATAAAGTGGATACTTTACCGAAGAAAAAGCACGGGAATATCCCTTTATAATTACGATTAACTCAATAACTAATTTTATTCACCGAAGCCTAGGCGTAGGTGGAAACAAATAACTATAACACGAATGAAAAAGAACGAAAAATTCTTATACGAATATTTAAATAATGCATCGCCTACTGGTTTTGAATCATCGGGGCAAAAAATATGGTTAGATTATATCACGCCATATATAGATGAATATATATCCGATACCTATGGCTCAGTTGTAGGCGTTATAAACCCAGAGGCTAAGTATAAAGTTGTTATTGAAGCTCATGCAGATGAAATTTCGTGGTTTGTAAATTACATCAATGAGAAGGGATACATTTATGTAGTGCGTAATGGAGGATCTGATCATCAAATTGCGCCTTCTATGCGTGTTAACATCCATACAAAAAAAGGAGTTGTAAAAGGTGTTTTTGGCTGGCCAGCCATACATGTTCGCCACGGTGAAAAAGAAGCAATTCCTACGTTAAAAAATATTTTTGTGGATGTGGGTTGTTCTTCTAAGGAAGAAGTAGAAGAGCTGGGCATCCATGTGGGGTCTGTAATTACGTTTGAAGATGAGCTTATGGAGCTCAATAATAAATACTATACAGGCCGTGCGTTAGATAATCGAATGGGAGGCTATGTAATTGCAGAAGTAGCTAGAATGCTTCACGAAAAAAAGAAAAAACTTCCTTTTGGCTTATACATTGTTAATGCAGTGCAAGAAGAAATTGGGTTACGTGGAGCACAAATGATTGCCGAGCGTATTAAGCCAGATGTGGCCATTGTTACCGATGTAACCCACGATACGGCATCGCCTATGTACAGCAAAATTAAAAGTGGTGATATCGAGTGTGGCAAAGGTCCCGTAATTACTTACGGCCCAGCGGTGCAAAATAACTTACGTGATATGATTATTGACGTGGCAGAAAAGAAAAAGATTGATTTTCAGCGACTTTCAGCATCTCGTTCAACAGGTACTGATACCGATGCATTTGCTTATTCTAATGCGGGAGTTGCCTCTGCATTAATTTCGTTCCCATTAAAGTATATGCACACTACGGTAGAAACCGTTGATAAAGAAGATGTGCAGCGCACCATTAAATTAATTTACGAAGTACTTATCCAAATGAAATCTGGAGAGGATTTTAGGTATATTAAGTAAGGGAATTAAAGTTAGAAGTTGGAATCCTTATTCAATTTCTAACTCATTTTATTTCAGCAACTTCTTATCAACCACAAAGAGCCCCAACTGGCGCGGAAGTTATTTCGGTGCCATATATAAAGAACTAAAATGAGCGAAAAATATAAAATATGGATCAGGATAAGTTGTATTTTATTACATTTTCGGTAGTTTATTGGGTAGATGTTTTTTCAAGAAGTATATATAAAGACATTGTAGTGGAGAGTTTGAGGTATTGTCAAAAGGAAAAAGGGCTAGAAATTTATGGATGGATAATTATGAGTAACCATATTCATCTTATTGTGGGTAGAAACGAAAAAAATAAAATAGAAGAAATAATTAGAGATTTCAAGAAACATGCGTCTGTTCATATTTGTAGGACTATTGAAAATAATACATTGGAGAGTAGAAAAAAATTGGATGTTAAAATTATTTAGCAATGCAGCAGGTAAAAGCAAAAAGCATGTTAAATACAAATGAGATGTTGTCTCAAAAGTTAGCTTATATACATAATAAACCCAGTAGAGTCAGGGATAGTAGATGAACCTACTGCGTATTTGTATAGTAGTGCAAGAGATTATGCAGCAAATGAAAAGGGATTATTAGACATTAAGTTTATAGAATAATAAAATCAGATTTTAAAAGGCACGGAAATAACTTCCGCGCCAGTTGGGGGAATTGATATATTATAAAATTATACTGCACTTTCATATTTTGTACGTAATTTTGTACAAAATAGCAAATATGATTACAGCAACCATTTCAGATTTTAGAAAAGATATTAAGCAATATTTTAATCGAGTTACCGAAAACTTTGAAACCTTAATTATTAATAGAGGCAAAAATTCGGGTGTGGTGGTAATCTCCTTAGAAGAGTATAACGCATTAACTACAACTCAGCACGAGTTGTCTTCTGCAAAAAATGAGCAACGATTAGATTCTGCCATTGCAAAATTTAAAAAAGGCAGTTCTTTTGGTAAAGAACTCATCGAAGAATGAAGTTTGTTTTTGTTGAAGAATCGTGGGAGGATTACTTGTATTGGCAAAAGGTAGATAAGAAAATCCTGAAAAGGATTAACATGTTGCTTAAAGATATTGCTCGCCACCCTTTTGATGGCATAGGTAAACCAGAAGCACTAAAGCATAAATACCAAGGGTTTTGGTCAAGGCGAATAAACCACGAACATCGCTTAATTTACCAAGTGCGTGGAGATGAAATAAGAATTGTAAAGTGTAGGTTCTATTACGATTAAAGAGCTAATTGAATCTCTAACTTCGGTCTCAAGCTTCCCTCAACTCATTTGAAAGTCATGCCGTAGTTCTGTGGCTCGAATACTTAAAAAATTAGTCAGGCATCTTAGCCATAAAGCATATCAAAATTTATTAAATGGTTAAGATGTCTCCATTGCATTACGACATGACGCCTGAAAAAAGGGATATGGGGAATTGCAAATTATTATTACTCTACTTCAACAATTTTCTATCCACTACAAAAGGGCCAAAAGGCAACACAGATGCTGCAAGTGCTATAAAGGTTATTTTTAAATTCCAATTAAGCTGTTTTCTAATCATTATAACCATTATCACATAGGCAATAAATAAAATGCCATGTGCCATGCCAACTACTTCTAATCCTTTGTTGGTGTTGTTTCACCAACAAATAGAATTGGTTTACCTTGTAAATTACAATGCTAGCGCAAGTTTGCTTAATAAAACTTGTGTTTATAAATGAAGAACAGAGTTTTTAACTCGTTAATTGAAAAGAATACTAAGAAATTGCATAACCGGTGTTGAGTAATGATTTATTAAAGGGCACAAGTTGAAAACTTGCGCCAGAGAAGGATAAGTTGTTAGGGTACATAAACTTTGTGTATAAATTCAAAACATCGCTTAATTTACCAAGTGCGTGGAGATGAAATAAGAATTGTAAAGTGTAGGTTCTATTACGATTAAAGAGCTAATTGAATCTCTAACTTCGGTCTCAAGCTTCCCTCAACTCATTTGAAAGTCATGCCGTAGTTCTGTGGCTCGAATACTTAAAAAATTAGTCAGGCATCTTAGCCATAAAGCATATCAAAATTTATTAAATGGTTAAGATGTCTCCATTGCATTACGACATGACGCCTGAAAAAAGGGATATGGGGAATTGCAAATTATTATTACTCTACTTCAACAATTTTCTATCCACTACAAAAGGGCCAAAAGGCAACACAGATGCTGCAAGTGCTATAAAGGTTATTTTTAAATTCCAATTAAGCTGTTTTCTAATCATTATAACCATTATCACATAGGCAATAAATAAAATGCCATGTGCCATACCCACTACTTCGGTAGCTTCTGGGTGGCCAAACATATACTTTAACGGCATTGCAATTCCTAATAATACAAGGAAGGAGGCGCCTTCTAAAATGGCCACGATTTTAAATTGTTTTACGGTTGGGTATTTGCCTAGATTCATTGTATAAAAATTTAGGTGCAAAAATGAGGAATTTACCTCTGATGTAGAAGATAAAATATGATTTTATCTCTTTGTGCTACTAGTGACTTCTTTGTGTGCCTTTGTGTTTAAAAAATCAGAAGAAATTAGCTAAACTTGATGTTTATGCTTAAGTTTTATAACTTACAGCAATCTATAATTAAAGATAGAGTAGATTTTTTTGATGCTAACCTCAAAAAATACTTGCCGTCATTCCTGCGAAGGCAGGAATCTGTAAATATGGAAGAGTCGTAGTTGTGATAAAAAGTGTAAAACTAAATTACTTGTTGTCTTTTTTTTAACATTGTACAAGGCGGGTTCCTGCCTTCGCAGGAATGACATGCTTTTTTGATTAGTATTAGCGGCATATTTTATTTTGCTGTATATAGAACTTAACCATATAGAACTTAACCATATTTATCTAACGTCTAATAATCTAATATTTTAAGTATCTAAATTGAACCCAACTAGCTCTAAATCAATCCAAAAGCTAGGATATGATTTGTTAACAACTTCAGGTTCTTCTATTACAACACTTGGTAAAACACAAGCCAAAGGCGCAAATGCCATAGCCATTCTGTGGTCGTGGTAGGTGTTAATTCTTATAGGTTTCGATTTCCAATCTCCCTTGGGTGGAATAACTGTCCATTGGCCAGCTTCTTCAATAAAATCAGCTCCTAATTTTTGCAACTCATTTTTAATAGCAGCAATTCTATCCGTCTCTTTAATTTTTAGAGTGTGAAGCCCTGTAAAAACGCACGAGTGTTCCAATGCCGCACATATTACTGCAAAGGTTTGGGCTAAATCTGGGTTATTAATAAAATCAATAGTTTGAGGTAAGGATCTTTGTTGCTTGGTTAAAATTGCTCCATTAGAAGTAAACTCAGTTTTAACCCCAAAAGGTTCCATTAGTTCTACCAAAGCCCTATCGCCTTGCAAAGAGTTTTTTTTGTATCCGCTTAATACTAATTTCTCAGCATTCGACAATATAAAAATGCTATACCAATAGCTAGCACTGCTCCAATCGGGCTCTACTGTAAATGGCTTAAATATGTATTTAGCAGCTGCAACTGTATAAGTATTGGCTTCGATTACTACCTTAACCCCAAAGTGCTTCATTAGCTCAATCGTCATTAACAAATAAGGCTTACTGGTTGCGCCATTTTGAACATTTAATGTTAACCCTTGACTTAACGTGGGTGCTAACATTAATAATGCAGATAGATATTGACTACTTATAGAGCCATCAATAGAAATGTTATTTGTTAATTGTTTATTAAAACCTTTGATCTCAAGTGGGGGATATCCTTCCTTAGTTGTATAACTAATAGAAACCCCAAGTGTTTTTAATGCATTTACCAACAAGCCGATGGGTCTTTCTTGCATACGAGCAGTGCCCGTAATTTGTTTGGTTTGATTAGTTAGTGAAAAATAGGTGGTTAAAAACCTCATAACAGTGCCAGCGTCTTTTACATCAATTATGGATGTACCAGAGTCAATTAACGATTTCATTAACTGTGTGTCTCGTGCAGAGGAAAGGTTACCAATAACACTTGGGTTTTCGCATAAAGCATTGAGCAAAATAGCTCTATTGCTTTCACTTTTGGAGCCTGGAATTTGAATTTTTCCTAAATCCGAAGATTTATTTTGGTACGATATATGTATTTCTTTTTTCAAACGTTAAAAATTTATGCAAACCTAAATCTTATTTAGACTTTTACCGTATATTATATTGAACCTTTAACGGTTTAAATTGTGTTATAAAATTAAAATTATAAATAAATTATGAAATCGAAAAGAACAGGACTTACCCTAGGGCTATTGGCAGGAGCTGCTATTGCAGCTTATGCAGTTAGCAAATTAAATAAAAATTCATTTAAAAAATTAGGAGAACGAACTTCTGAATTGCGCAATTCTTTAACGAATCAGTTAAGTGAATTGAAAAACATTAAAAGAACTGAACATCGATTTATTTAGAAGCGTAAAATTTTAAGGCTTCTCGCACATCCTCTTTTGTAATTTCAACAGAGTGTTTAGGTTCGCCTATATTTTTTAGCAGTACTGATTGAATTGTCGAGTTTGTATTTTTTTTGTCTTGCTCTAAATTATTCAATATTTCTTTTATTCCTTCCTCTGGGATTTTTGCCCTGTTAAAGTAAGAATCAATAATTTCAATAATTTTAACCTGTTCCTTCTCTTCTAATTTTAAAATTTTCGAAGATAAAAACCCCTCAGTTATCATTCCTATTGCCACGGCTTCGCCATGTAAAATGGGTATGCCATTATTAATAAAATAGGATTCTACAGCGTGGCCTATAGTATGTCCAAAATTCAAAAATTTGCGTTCGTTTTTTTCGATAGGATCGATAGTAACTATTTCATTTTTTATTTTAATTGACTTTACGATAAAAGGCAACCAATCGCAATTTTCGACATTAAGCTGGGTTAATTCATTTAAATGGTTGCTATCATTAATAAACCCGTGTTTAAGCATTTCGGCAAAACCCGATCGAATTTGATTTTGAGGTAAGGTTTTTAAAAAGACGGGATCTACAATAACCTTTTTAGGTAAGTTAAAAAGTCCAATATGATTTTTGAACCCGTTAAAGTCTATACCTAGTTTACCTCCTATGCTTGCATCTACTTGCGAAAGAAGGGTGGTTGGTATATTTATAAAATCAATACCCCTTTTATAGGTACTTGCACAAAAACCTCCCATATCGCCAATAACACCACCACCTAAGTTTATAAGTAACGCATTTCTATCTGCATTGGCATTGGTAAGCGTTTCCCAAATAAGCGAACAAGTATCTAATGTTTTGTGTTCTTCACCACTTGTTATTTCAATTACTGTTACCTTTTCAAGAGAACTACCCAGTACAGGGAGGCAATGTTTTTTACTATTTTCATCAATTAGTACAAATAATTGAGAATAGGAATTATCTTCTAAATAGCTAGCAATATATTGTTTCGATTTTTGAGTGATTTCAATATAATTAGGAAGATCTAACGGCATTTTATCTGTTTTTGCAATGAATTTCTAAAGGTAGTGTTATTGTAATAATTATAGGTTTTTCGCCTAGAATAAAGCACTAACCGTGCTGTATATTTGCCACGTAAAAAAGTAGAAATTATGACCAAGATTTCAAACAATTCTTTCGAAAATACCGAAATGGCTTTTATAGCTAAATCGAATTGGCAATTAAAAAAGGCATTCTGGCTTTTTAAAATTGTAAATAATAATGTTATGGCTAGTTTTAGTACACGTGCAGCTAACCTAGCTTTAAAAATGCACTTGCCCGTTAAAGGCATAATAAAGGCCACAGTATTTCAACATTTTTGTGGTGGAGAAAGTATTGAAGAAAGCCAAAATACAGTTAACATATTATCAAAATATAAAGTAGGAGCTATTTTAGATTACTCCATTGAAGGCAAAAACTCAGAGGAGGCTTTTGATGGCACGCTGAAGGAAACGCTTAAAACCATAGAAAATGCTAAAGGGAATGCAAAAATCCCTTATTGTGTTTTTAAACCCACAGGAATGGGGTCTTTTGATTTAATGGGGAAAAAGCAATTGGGTATAGAACTCTCAGAAGAAGAAAATGTTTCCTTTAAAAAAATTCGCACTAGATACTTAACTATTTGCCAAGCAGCTTTCGATAATGATGTACGATTATTAATAGATGCAGAAGATTCGTGGTACCAAGAAACAATTGATGAACTTCTTTATGAAATGATGGAGAAGTTTAATAAGAAAAGAGCCATCGTTTTTAATACCTATCAAATGTACCGCTGGGCTAGTTTGCAAAACATTAAAGATGCACACCAAAGGGGGCAAGCTAAAGGTTTTGTGCTCGGGGCTAAGTTGGTTAGAGGAGCCTATATGGAAAATGAGCGTGCAAGGGCAAAAAGTAAAGGATATGAAGATCCAATTTGCCATGATAAACATATCACTGATAAAAGCTATAACGATGGATTGAGGTACTGTGTTGAAAACATACATAGTGTTGAGTTATTTAACGGTTCGCATAACGAGCACTCTAACTTATACTTAACCGAATTGATGAAAAAGTATAAATTGGAGAATGATGATAGTAGAATCTTTTTTTCGCAGTTGTATGGGATGAGCGATAACATCTCTTTCGTTTTAGCAGATGCAAATTATAATGCAGCCAAATATGTTCCTTACGGTCCAGTAAAATTTGTTATGCCCTATTTAATTAGGCGTGCAGAGGAAAATACATCAGTAGCAGGGCAAAGCAGTAGAGAGCTAGTATTGCTAAAAACTGAAATATTAAGGCGAAAGAAACAAAAATAGTTTCAGTTGGGAAATGCGCGATAACTAATAACTTAATAATCAATAACCAATAACCAATAACTATTCTTCCTTATTTTTGCACTTTCAAAATTTTGAATCATGCAATTAAGCGAACAAGAATTAGTACGAAGAAAAGCTAAAGAACAACTTGAGCAATTAGGAATCAATCCTTATCCACCGGAGTTATACCCGGTTACTCATTATGCAAAAGATATCAAACAGAAGTTTGATGAAAGCAAACCTGAGAAATTTAAGGAAGTTACCTTGGCGGGTCGTTTAATGAGCCGAAGAATTATGGGCTCAGCTTCGTTTGCAGAACTGCAAGATTCAAGTGGGCGTATCCAATTTTATGTTCGTAGAGATGATATTTGCACTGGTGAGGATAAGACTCTTTACAATACAGTATTTAAAAAGCTCCTAGATATTGGAGATATTATAGGCATTAAAGGCTTTGTTTTTAAAACACAGGTGGGCGAAACCTCAGTACATGTTACTGAATTAAAGGTGCTTACTAAATCGCTTAAGCCATTGCCAATTGTTAAAGAAACCATTGATAAAGATGGCAACAAGCAATTACATGATGCTTTTACCGATCCTGAATTAAGGTATCGTCAGCGTTATGTTGATATGATTGTGAACCCAAGTGTGCGAGAAACTTTTAAGCAAAGAACCCAAGTGGTAAACACCATGCGTAATTACTTGGCAGATAAAGGATATCTAGAAGTAGAAACTCCTATTTTACAGCCTCTATATGGAGGTGCAGCAGCACGGCCGTTTAAAACCCACCATAACACCTTAGATATGACCTTGTATTTAAGGATTGCCAATGAGCTTTACCTTAAAAGGCTAATTGTAGGCGGTTACGATGGGGTTTTTGAGTTTTCTAAAGATTTTAGAAACGAAGGAATGTCAAGATTTCATAATCCTGAATTTACGCAAGTAGAGCTTTATGTTGCCTATAAAGATTATAACTGGATGATGGATTTGGTGGAGGAAATGATTGAGCAAGTAGCACTTAATTTGCACGGAACCACTAAAGTTCAAGTTGGTGAAAATATAATTGATTTTAAAAGACCCTGGAAGCGATACACGATGTTCGAAGCCATTGAACATTTTACAGAAATTGATATTTCTGAAATGGATGAAAAAGAACTTCGAGCTACTGCTACAAAACTTCATGTGCCTATAGATGAGTCTATGGGTAAGGGTAAATTAATAGATGAAATTTTTGGTGAAACTTGTGAGGCACAACTTATTCAGCCCACATTTATTACGGATTACCCTGTAGAAATGTCGCCATTGGCTAAAAAGCATAGAGATAAGGAAGGTCTTGTTGAGCGTTTCGAAGCCATTGCCAATGGCAAAGAAATATGTAACGCATTTTCTGAACTTAACGATCCTATAGATCAACGTCAACGTTTCGAAGATCAACTAGAGCTTGGGAAACGAGGCGATGACGAGGCAATGGTATTAGATGAAGATTTTCTTCGAGCCATTGAATATGGCATGCCTCCAACCGCTGGTTTAGGGATAGGTATCGATCGCCTTTCTATGATAATGACTAACTCTAACTCCATTCAAGATGTTCTTTTCTTTCCTCAAATGAAACCTGAAAAAAAGCAAGTAGCAATAAGCTTAACAGATGAGGAGAAAGTGGTAATGGAGATTCTTCAAAAACAAACCAAAATGGGTTTAGTGCAGCTTAAAGAGCAATCGAGCCTTAGTGGCAAAAAATGGGATAAAACTATAAAAGGACTAACCGCAAATGGGCTTGCAAAAGTTATTAAAACGGATGACTCGTTAGACGTAGAATTGGTATA
>CAZQWZ010000007.1:0-31486 GCA_964596935.1 uncultured Roseivirgaceae bacterium | reverse complement strand
TTACGAAGAGGAGCAAATATCCTTGAATAAGCGATTCTTACGCTGTTTTCGACCAATGCTTTGTCTCTTGGCTTATAAGCGCGTGTTGGCATAATACTGCCTGCTCTATATAGGTCGAAAATATTTAAAAACCATTTAGTTTTAAAGGCAGTCATCAGATGACTCATTTGCAAATACAAGCGTGTTTTTTAACTTCAGTGCTGTTTATTAACAAGTCATCAGATGACTTTGCATACTTTAATTGAAAATTTAAAATTGGGATCGGATGAGCCCAGAGATTATCGGGTCTTACCATCCATAGGCTGGCAGGCACTCGATAATGACGACAGTTTTTGCATTAACTTAAATATAATCTAAGAAATGCTTTCGCCTATAAAAAAAGCACCACTAATTAAATTTATAGGGGTATGTTATTTTACAAAATTACATAACTGGATTAGCATTGGAATATTAACAGATTCCTGCCTTCGCAGGAATGACGCTAACGTTTTATTTCACAACCATAATTTTAGTGGTTTGCACCACTTTACCATCTGTAAGGAAACGAACAAAGTAAATACCCGCATTAAAATTTGAATGATCAATTTCAATTTGGTTTTCGGTTGGTATAAAAGATAAGATTGCTTCTCCTTTTGTGCTAATAACTTCTACTTCGTTTACTATCTCTTTATTTAAGTTAAGTACCAGAGGAACCCTATAGGCTACAGGATTTGGAAATGCAGATGGATTATTAAAAGGATTTTCACTTACCCGAATAAGATTACTAAATTGAGCAGTGTCAGTTCTAGATCCATTTCTTATAACAAGGCTTACATCAAATTTACCAACATTTGGATAAACCACATTACTTGGATTTTGCTGTGTGTAAACCTCATTAACTGAGCCATCAACCTGCCACTCCCACGATAAAGGAGTGCCTTGAGAAGCATCGGTAAAAGACACCGATTCCCCCTCCATAATCTCATTAGTACTCCAAATAAAATCAGCCATTAGTTTATCAGGGTAGCAAGTTTCGATAATTGAATTTGATTGGCTTTTAAGGCTATTTATTTTTTGATACGTTTTTGTGCCAGGGCACTCAGTGGCGCAGCCATCTCTATGGCCAGAAATAGCACCTAAGTTTGAAATATCATTAAACGCAAAGGCTTCAAATGCATTCAGGCTCTCTTTATCTAATTTCCAACTTACTAAGTTTAAAAGCGATTGAATGGTTTCATCTGTTGGGGCAATAGAAGTATAATCACCCAGTAGGCAAACACCCATAGTACCCGTATTCATACCACAAAAATGGGCGCCACGCACATTATCTTGATCTCCATTTTCTGGATCTCGGCCTTTAAAAATAGTGCCATCTTGGGCAATTAAATAATTATAGCCAATATCCGACCAACCATTTACTTCCGTGTGATAAATGTAAATATCTCGTACAACTTGGGTGTAATTTGTATTATTATTTGAGCCAGCCGAATGATGAATTATTAAATGCTTTACCGTTGAAAAAGCTCGATTATACTGTGGGGCTTGCAAGCCACTTCGCCATACTTGCTGAGCTATACTTGTAGGCTCTTGTAAACAATCTGATTCAATACTATTTTCTAGTTCTTGCCCTTTTATTTTTTCAATGCTACCGTTTATAAAATTAAGTAAAACAGTATTATCAATTTGATTGGTGTAAAACTGAACTGCTGATATTGGCACATTGAATGAAACCAAGTTTGAATTAATAAACCCATTTATTGCTTCAACATGTTCATCTCGTGTTAAAAAGAAGGTGTCCTTTTCTGCTACTAGATAAGCTCCACTAAAACTTTGTGATTGATTAATTTGAATAGATAATGAAGTAAATAACGCATCACTTTTAAGTAAATATTTTTCAGATTGAGCTAGCTGAGCTGATTTTTGGCTAAACTTTTCACCATTAAATCTAATAGATTCCAACTCTACTTGCTGACCGTAACTCTTGCTATAAGATACCGATAAAAATAGAAATGCTGTAATTAACCAAGTTGCTCTTTTCATATCAAAAAATATAGAACAAATATATGCTTATTTACAATGTATTAAAAAGGTCTGTAAGGACACAGACCTTGTAGTTAGATGATTAGATGCACAAAGTAATCAGATATTCAATTTTACTATTTCCCATCCCGAGGCATCAAGCCGAAAAATCTTCCGATTTTATTCTTATTGCTGGTAGCAGGTCATTTCGGAGCGCAGCGTAGAAATCTTAGCCTCTTCCTATACATTTTAATGTGGCTAAGACTCCTACGGAGTGACTTGTATGGATATTTTAAAACCTGTCAGGTCTATAGGCAATAAGGCAAGAGACCTGACAGGTTTGATATAAAATCTACTTTCTAATTTTACAAGATTTATCGTGCCTCGAAATGGACAAAAATTTTTGTTGAAAGTGTATTGAAATGAGAAAACAAGTAAAACCAAATGCTAAGAATGGGCTCGAAAGAGCCCAGAGATTATCGGGTCTTACGCCCGATAATGACGATAACTTTGAGCTTTATTTATAATATATAATGGCTCAAGTCCTTATTTTTTACCAATCCTGATAGCTTTTCATCTACCATTTCTTTGGTGATAGAAATCTTAGCATTAGGGCCAATCAGTTCGGGTACATCAAATAGAAAATCGTTTAGCAACCTGCTCATAACTGTGTGCAGCCTACGAGCACCAATATTCTCCACTTCTTCGTTTATTTCGAAGGCTGTTTCTGCAATGGCTTCTAACGAATCATCGGTAAATTGTAATTCTACTTCTTCTGATTTAAAAAGTGCTGAATATTGCTTTGTAAGAGCTGTTCTTGGCTCTTTTAATATTCTATAAAAATCGTTTTTTGTTAGTTTCTCTAACTCTACTCTAATGGGGAAACGCCCTTGAAGCTCAGGAATAAGATCTGATGGCTTAGAAACATGAAAAGCTCCAGCAGCTATAAACAGCACATGATCCGTTCTAATTACGCCAAATTTGGTATTTACGGCAGAACCTTCAACAATAGGTAACAAATCTCTTTGTACTCCTTCTCTGCTAACATCTGCTCCGCCACCTTTTTTGCTTCCTCCACTGGCAATCTTATCAATTTCATCAATAAAGATTATGCCCGAATTAGCTGCTTTATATAATGCTTCTTCTTTTACTTCATCCATATCTATAAGCTTGGCACTTTCAGCGTCTATTAATAATCGCCTGGCTTCTGCTATACTCACTTTTCGCTTTTTAGATTTCTTAGGCATCATGTTGCCTAGCATCTCCTGCATATTTATCATCGATGATTCATCGATCATGCCTCCACCTATCATACCTATACCAGATGATGAGGCCTGAGAAACATCAATTTCAATTTTACGATCTTCCAATTCGCCATTACGGATTTTTTCTCTAAAACGGTCACGTGTTCGTTCGTTAAGCTCATTATCTGTTTTAGGCAGCGTATCCACACCCTCATCTGTAAGTGCAGGCTTTGCAACTCCATTGCTTTTTATAGGAGGAATAAGCGCATTTAAAATAAGTTCTTCAACAATTTTTTCTGCTTTTTCCTGTACTTCAGCCTTTCTTCTCGTTTCCACTAGCGACACCGATTGTGCAACTAAATCACGCACCATACCTTCTACATCACGGCCTACATAACCCACTTCGGTAAATTTAGAGGCCTCCACTTTTATAAATGGGGCATCTGCAATATTGGCTAACCTACGGGCAATTTCCGTTTTACCCACACCTGTAGCTCCAATCATTAAAATATTATTGGGCATAATTTCTGTTTTAAGGTCGCCCTCAACATTCATTCTACGCCAACGGTTACGCAATGCAATGGCTACATTCTTTTTTGCATCGGCCTGCCCAATTATATATTTATCTAACTCCTTTACAATTTGTTGTGGAGTAAGGTTTGATTGCATGTTCATATCTAAATTATTTTTATTGTCATTCTGAATTTAGTTCAGAATCTATAAGTAATTATTCAATAACATCCTGAAACACCGTGCCTACCGTAAGGCAGGAGTTCAGGACAACTTTTGTTAACTCGTTTTGTCATGATTTTTGTTTGCTCCGCTACACAAAATCTCGCCAAAACTATTACCTTATTTTCTTTACCGCAGGCTAATGCCTGTGGTTACAAAGGTATCGCTCCTAATGGAGCTTTTATATAACTCCATTTTATTTAATTAATTGATCCATATTCACACTTAGGGTAAACATGTTGGCATTACCCGCCATATGATAACCTCCGTAAGCATACACCAATTCAAATGCTTTTGTTTTAATATCGAGGCCTAAAGAAAAGCCCGAGAACCCACCAGCATCTTCTAATTGCAACTCTTTTTTTCGTAAATGGTTATAGCCAAAAAGAATATTTATATGTTGATTAAGAATTAATTCTGTTCCAATTACTATATGTCGCATTAAATTATCTGCAAATTCATTGGTAACAGTTTCGGCAGGCAATGTTAAATCCCAATCGTTTAATTTATACATCGTAACCGAAAACCTAAAGGGCATGTGCAATGGTTTAATACTTGCACCCACTTGTACATCAAAAGGCAATGGGGTACTTATAGTTTCAGAAATTTCCTTCCAAACAAACCCTACATTTTTAATGGTTAACCCAACCGTAAACCGCTGAGATGGATTTACAAACAGCCCTCCAATATCAAATAAGGTGGCACTGCCTTTATAACCTGCTATATCAGAGCCCACTTGTTTTATAGATGCGCCCACTCTAAAATTATTTGAACTACGCACATGACTAATTGTTATCGCATAATCCTTTGGATTAAAAGTTTCTGTAGCATTTCCAGCATCATCAAACCCATCAATTTGCCCGTATGATAGGTATTGAACTCCTGCCGACCACAATCCAGCCTTTTTAAAGAAATGGCTATACATAGCAGAACTTAACCCAATACCTGTAGGAAAAGCTGTGTAATTAACCGTTGGTCTATTTGCTAAACTATCGGATGCTAACGCAGGGTTACTTAAAAATAAAGTGGGATCGTTGCCATATAAACTAACATTTACACCGCCAACACCACCTATTTTTGCCCCATAGGGCATATTTAAAAAAGTATAAGAGGTTGTACCTGCTTGTTGGGCACTAGTAACAACGCTAGTCATTATCAAGATAAAAAGTATAAAGAAACCCTTACGTAAAGAAACACAATTACCCATTCCAACAAATTCCTCCGATAAACATCGGAGGAATGACGGTAAAAGGGATTTACACAATTTCTTCAATTATTTCTTTTCTTCTGGTATAATAAATTTCATGGCATTATCCACCTTTTCATCTAATAACGCTATTTCTAGTACTTCGTCAACTACATCTACATAATGAACCGAAAAACCTTTTAAATATTGTTTATCAATTTCTTCAATATCTCTTCTGTTTTTAGAACAAAGCACTACTTCTTTAATACCTGCTCGTTTGGCAGCTAAGATCTTCTCCTTTATTCCTCCTACAGGCAATACTTTACCTCGCAAGGTAATTTCGCCCGTCATCGCTAATTGGTTTTTAATTTTACGTTGTGTAAAAATGGAAGCCAACGATGTTAACATAGTAATACCGGCCGATGGCCCATCTTTTGGTACCGCACCTGCGGGTACGTGAATGTGTAAATCGTAATGATCAAATACTCTGTAATCAATGTCTAATTTTTCTGCAATCGATTTTAAATAAGAAAGTGCTGCCATGGCAGATTCTTTCATTACATCTCCTAACTGCCCCGAAATGGTCAGCTTTCCTTTGCCTCTACTTAAGCTCGATTCGATGTATAAAATTTCACCTCCAACCTGTGTCCAAGCCAAACCGGTTACAACACCAGCTAATTTATTATCGCCATAAAGCTCTCTATCAAAAAATTCGGCACCGAGTATCTCAATTACTTCGGCAGATTTAATGGTAGAAGGATGCTCCTCTTCCATAGCTACCGATTTGGCTATGTTTCGAATTACGCTACCTACTTGCCTCTCTAAATTACGAACGCCAGATTCTCGTGTGTAACCATCTATGGTTTTTACAATACCATTTTTATGAAAGCTTACATCTTTTTTAGTAAGCCCATGCTCAGTTAATTGCTTGGGTATCAAGTGTTTTTGCGCAATCTTCGTTTTCTCTTCTAGCGTATAACCCGTTAATTCAATAATTTCCATTCTATCTCGCAATGCAGGATGAATGGTATCTAATGAATTGGCAGTGGCTATAAAAAGCACTTTAGATAGATCGTAATCAACCTCTAAATAATTATCATTAAATGTACTGTTCTGCTCTGGATCTAATACTTCTAATAATGCCGAAGATGGGTCGCCTCTAAAATCAGAACTTACCTTATCAATTTCATCTAAAATAAAAACTGGGTTAGATGATTTTGCTTTTTTAAGGTTTTGAATGATTTTGCCAGGCAATGCGCCTACATAGGTTTTTCTGTGGCCTCTAATTTCAGCTTCATCGTGCACACCACCCAACGACATACGTATATAACTACGGTTTAGCGCACCAGCAATTGATTTACCTAAAGAGGTTTTACCAACACCTGGAGGGCCATACAAGCATAAAATAGGACCTTTCATATCCTTTTTAAGCTTTAATACTGCTAGGTATTCGATAATTCTATCTTTTACTTTTTCGAGCCCAAAATGATCTTTATCTAAAATTCTTCTGGCTCGTTTTAAATCGAAATTATCTTTGGTATAGGTATCCCAAGGTAATTCTAAAAGAAGTTCCACATAATTCATGGCTACAGGAAACTCTGCCGCAGCAGGGTTCATCCTCATAATTTTATCTAGCTCTTTATGAAAATGTTTATCGATTTCGTTTGACCATTTCTTCTTTTCAGCTTTTGCCCTTAGCTCTTCAATTTCTTGATCGGGGCCATCATAACCAAGCTCATCTTGAAGCACCTTCATTTGCTGACGCAAATAATAATCACGCTGCTGCTGATCTATATCTGTGCTTACTTTTTTATGAATTTCTCTCTTTAATTCCAGCATTTCTACTTCTTTCAATAAATATTGAAGAAGTATCTCCGCTCGTTTTTTACCATCATTCATCTCAAGCAATTTTTGCTTGTCTTTAACATCTACATTTAAGTTAGATGATAAGAAATGAGTAAGAAACGAAGGATTACTGATATTATCTAAGGCCATTTGAGCCTCTTGAGGAATATCTGGATTTAAGTGCAAAATACGAGTAGCTGCATCTTTTAAAGATTGAACCAAAGCAATAGATTGCTTGCTCTTCACTTTAAGTACATTTTTTTCGGTTAGGTATTCAACCTTTGCTCTTAAAAATGGATCTTCTTGAAGAATAGTTTCAATTTTATACCTCTTCTTTCCTTGAATTATAATGGTTGTGTTGCCATCAGGCAGTACCAACATTTTCAAAATCTTAGCAACGGTGCCAACTTTATACAAATCAGCAACTCCAGGGTCTTCATCATTCCTGCTTTTTTGAGCAATTACGCCAATTAACCTATCTCCTTCGTAAGCCTTCTTTACTAGTTTAATAGATTTTTTTCGGCCAACTGTTATAGGAATAACTACGCCAGGAAACAGTACCGTATTTTTAATTGGCAATATTGACAATTCTTCGGGCAGTTCTCCTATATCTTCTTTATCACTATCAACCGATACTAATTGTATTAAATCTTCACTATCATCTTGATTTAACTCTGAAAGAGCAAATTCATCTAAAAGTGGTCTATTTCTATAACTCATACATTATGTCATTATGGCATAAACACAACCGTTTATCCATTGTAAAAATTCAATCTGCTTACACTTCAATACCTATGCCAATTTTAAATCATTTTAATGATTATAGCACAACAAATAAATAATTATAGAGGGTTACCCATTTAAGTCCCGAATAGACCAATAAACAAGTCATTCTGAATTTATTTCAGAATCTGGTCAAAAAGCATCCTTAGCTCCTGAAATAAATTAAGATGACCATATATTTGATGTTATTTAATTCAAATATATTCTCTATGCTTTAAATGGGTAACTCTATAATTATAACTTGCATTGGCAAAAATGCAAGTTATAAAGGTATTAAGTTGCTTGCAATGCAGAATTGATGCAATTTTATGTAAATGACTAACTTATCAACCAAACTTATATGGCTATTGCTCTTTGCTATGTTGAGCACAATTTCGGTTGCGCAAAAACGTAGGCAAAAAAACATAACAGTTAAGGATACTTTATACAAGTCGTTTGATTACGGAAGCTCCGACCTATTTAAGTTTAAAAATATAAATACGGTTCCATACTATTATAGCAAAAAAGAGTTTAAAAAAATAAAAAATTATAACCAAAAAAAGGACTGGGAGCAATTGTACCCCGTAATTAGAAAATACGTTTCGAATTTTGGTATCGAAAACTTTTATAAAAACACCTATCTAATTTGGCGTCTTGCCAAATTAACCGAATCGTTGGGCAACGAAGATGAAGCTATTTTACTTTACCAATTGGCTATTAATCACTACCGTACCAATTTAGATATTAAAACCGTTGAGCTAACTTATGATTCATTAAATCAAAAAAATAAAATCGATTATATACCCATAGATTATTATTATGAGCTAGTAGAATACCGAAAACAAGTGGATACGTTAAGGCCTCCACGTGGTGTATTATTAAATATGGGACGATGGATCAATTCTGATTTTGCCGATTATGCTCCTGCTTTAAACAATGAAGACAATTTTTTATTATTTACCACAAAAAGAGATGTGTCTGAAGATCCATTGGATCGTAAACACATTGAAAACCTTTATTACAGCATTGGCGATGGATCTACTTGGGAAACAGCTCAACCTCTCGAAGGAATTAATACTGAATTAAATGAAGGTTCTGGCACATTAAGCCATAATGGCAAGGAATTGTTTTTTTCTAGGTGCGAAGCCCCTGACGGATTTGGTAACTGCGATTTATATGTTGCCGATAAGCAAGAAGATGGTAGTTGGGGCAATGTGCATAATTTAGGATTTAATATTAACAGTAAAGGTTGGGAATCGCACCCAACATTAAATCAAACTGATGATACCTTGTATTTTGCATCTGATAGAATTGGAGGGTTTGGCTTAGGAGATATTTATTTTTCTGCCAAAGATGAAGATGGGCTATGGCAAGAAGCTCAAAATGCGGGACCCATAATTAATACACACAAAAATGAAGTAAGCCCGTTTTACCATCATAAAAATAATGTCCTCTATTTTAGCTCAAATGGGCACTTGCTCAACTTTGGAGAGTTCGATATTTTTAAAACACAAAAATCAAATGGTATCTGGTCATCTGCCAAAAATATAGGGCCTTTGGTAAATGGGCCAGGAAGTGAGTTTTATTTCACTATTGATAGCAAATCTGAAAATCTTTTTTATGCAAGATCCGCTGAAAATAATATGGACAACCTTGATCTGTATTCTTTTCCTTTACCAATGGGAGCACAACCCAATGCAAATACACGTTTGGCGGGCACTATAAACGATACTGAAACTGGCGCAGCCATTCAAGGCATAGTTTCCATTATTGATCTTGATAATGGCATTGAAGTAGCCCCTCAATTTTTACGCCCCGATGGCAGTTATGAGTTTAAATTGATAAATAATAATAATTACTTAGTGGTGGTACAAGGTGAAAACTTTTTTAGAATTGAAGAGCTAATTTATTTAAATACCGACACACAATTATCGACTCAAATTGAACCCATTTCAACAAAAATCAAATTTGAATCAATTGTATTTGGCAATGGCGAAGCCAAATTAACAAGTGGCATGTATGATGACCTAGATAAAGTAGCCGACTTTCTGTTGGATAACCCAAAGTTTAAATTAAATATATCAGGGCATACGGATAGCGATGGTAGAGAAGATTTTAACCTTAATTTATCGCAACAACGAGCAAATGCTATAAAGGAATACATAATTTATTTTGGCAATATTGATGAAGAAAGGATTGTAGCAAAAGGCCTTGGAAGCTCTCAACCCATCTTAAAAGACCATTCTGAAGAAGCAAAAAAGACAAATAGGCGTGTTGAGTTTGAGCTCTATAGAAGATAGTCTCCATTTTAATTATTCGCATTCTCCAATAAGTTCTCTCGTAATGCCAATGGCATCAGCTTTTAAAGATTAACTTTTAGTGTTATTTTTACTCTTACCAATAACCATTAACGTATGATTTTTAATATCTCTTTTCTAATTGCTTTTTTAGCAATTTCAACAAACGAAATTCCCAACGGGAAAACTATTATTGCAAACTCAATCGAATTTCACGACCCCAATAATAACTGGCATAGTTTACAAGCTCAATTAGATTTTATTGAAACCCGACCTAATGGAGATGATAGGCACACCTCTATTTATATAGATAACCTACGTGGTAATTTTTGTAGTTTTAGAGAGGTTAAAAAAATGCACGTGCAACGGCATATTGTTAAGGACTCCTGTTTTTATAATATTGATGAATACCAAGAACTAACCGACAATGAAATTGAGGAGTATAAGTTAACTGATGAACAAAGCTTTTTTATTAGAAACTACTACCTCTACCTATGGGGAATGCCCATGAAATTAGCAGATGAAGGAACTCATATTAGTGAGGTTGCTAAGCTTACCAAATTTGATACTAAAGAGGCCTATGAAGTTAAGGTGTGGTACGATGAAAAAATAGGCAGCGATACTTGGTTCTTCTATTTTGATCCTGAAAACTATGCAATGATTGGCTATAGGTTTTACCATGATGTGAGCAAAAATGATGGAGAGTATATTTTACTTGATGAAAACGAGCTCGTATTTGGCATCCAGATTCCAAAAACTAGAAGTTGGTACACACATACAGACTCTACCTTTTTAGGAACCGACATTTTAAATTCATTTGATGATTTAGAACATACACATTTTTAATAAAGTAGATAAGTGAAATCTAGGAATATACGGTTTGGGATTATTTTAGTAGTAAGTCTTACAATCTACTTTACATTACTTCAAATACTCATTGATCACGAATCCGTACATCCTGAAGCTGGAATAGATAGTTGGAGACAGGCACTATGGTGGTCCATAACAACCTTAACCACGGTTGGCTATGGAGATTTAGTTCCTATAACCACCATCGGAAGAGTGATTGGCTTTATATTTTTAATAGCAAGCTTTTCAATATATGCCGTTCTTATTGGATTAATCTCAAGCATTATGAATAAATTAAGAGAAGAAAAAAAACTGGGTTACCAAGGTATAAAATGGAAACACCATGCAGTAATAGTTGGATGGAGCCCATTTGCTCAATCCGTTACAAAGCAATTACTTGGGGCAGGCAAAAAAGTAGTAATTGTAACCAATCAAAAAGATGCCATTGATTTTATTCATGAAAATTACCCTGCCAATAGGGTTTTTGGGATGCACTCCGAGTTAAAAACGCCAGAAGTATTAGACAAAGTAAACGTGGGCAAATCTTCTGCTATTTTTGTAAACCTTGATAGTGATACTGAAAAGTTAGTATTTATGCTAAATACTAAAAAAGAATTTAGTGGTTTAAACTACATTGTAACATTAGATAATGCCGATCTTAAACCAACATTGCTAGAAGCAGGTGCAACCTATGTATTAAGTAAAACAGAAATTGTCGCTAAACTATTGGCATCTTATATTTTTGAACCAGATGTTGCCATATTTAATGAAGAAATAATTACGGTTGCAGAGGATGATCACATGTATGATATGAAGGAATATATGGTAAACAAAGCAAACCCTTATAACGGCATGTTTTACGATAAGATATTTTATGATCTTAAAAAAGAATGCAATGCTATTTTGGTAGGAATGGTACAATGCACTGATGGCAAACGTACATTAATTAAAAACCCTGAAACATCTATTACTGTTACAGAAGGTGATTATTTACTAATGCTTATTAACGGCAGAGCCGAAAAGCTTGTTGACAAGGTGTTTCAGGTAAAAGAAGGACTTGTTGATTGATTATTAAATTCGGTTAAGTTCTAATAACAACAACAAAAAATACCGCCATCCTGAACTCGTTTCAACATCTAAGGATAGTATTTGAAAAAATCTTGGATTAAATTCAGGATAAAAATCCTTTTACTTCCATTAAATTCGCAGTAAACCTCATTAAATTATTGTATTGATTAGAACGGTTAAGTTCTAATCAATACAGCTAAAAGTACTTACTATTCCATTAAAACCACTACTACAAGTCATTCCGCAGGAATCTTAGCCATGTAGCCAATTACTATAAGTGGCAAAGATTTCTCCCTGCCTGCGGCTGGCAGGCGTTGCACTACGAAATGACGCTCTTTGAGTTTTTAGCAAATAACAATATGTGTTTATCCTAAAATACAAAATTTCTGTACTTTTTAGAACTTAACTCTAAATGCGATCTAGTGTAGTAATTATTAATTCATCTACAACCTTGGCATAGTTATCCAAAAACTCGCCTTTGGTTCTGTTAGCTATAATAGCATTTAAACTCAACATTTCGTGCCCCATTAATTTTGCAAGCCCATAATAAGCAGCCGTCTCCATTTCAAAATTAGTGAGCCAAAAACCATCTTTATGAAACTGAGTTAAATCCCTTACCATATTAGGCAATCTAATAGGCAATCTGATTTTTCTCCCTTGTGGAGCAAAAAAACCAGGGCTAGTAATCGTATTCCCTTTAATCATATCAAACCCAAACTGTTTCATTAGTTTGCTTGAGCCTTTGCACAAGTATGGAGTAAACCCCAAACCTATACTTTTTTGAATTTCATTAACCAAATTTTGTTCTTTGGTCGAATGCTTAAAAGTATAAAAATAATTAAGTGTATCTAAGCCTAATCCGTACTCAGAGGCAATAAAAGAACCAACCGGAATATCTTCTTGGATAGCGCCAGAGGTGCCAATTCTTACAATATTTAACTTTCTTTTCTCTTTTTTAATTTCTCGAGTTTTAAAATCAATATTTACCAAAGCATCTAACTCTGTCATAAATATTTCGATGTTATCAGTACCCATACCCGTACTTATAACAGTAATACGGTTGCCTTTATAGGTGCCAACATGAGTGATAAACTCGCGTTTATTCATCTCAAACTCAATAGTATCGAAGTGCTTGCTAATGGCATAAACCCTGCTTGGGTCGCCTACTGCAATAACCGTATCTGCAATATGCTCTGGCTTAAGATTTAAGTGATAGATACTACCATCTTTGGTAATAATAAGTTCTGATTCTGCTATTCGTGCCATCTATAAAAATTCAAAAAAATAAATATAATTATTATTTTACTCCCGATGCAGGATTACCGAATAAAACCGCATTTTCTTTAACGTGGCTAATTACAACGGAGCCTGCTCCTATTCGTGCTCCTTTGGCTATTTTAATGCCTGAAACTACCGTTACCCCTGCGCCAATAAATACTTCATCTTCTAGTATTACACCCGAACTTATATTTGACCCCATGCCAATTTGAACATAATCGCCTAAAATTACACCTTCGTCTAAAGCCACGTTTGTGTTAAGCAAACAATGGTTACCAACCTTAGTATTAGGGCCTAATATAACTCCAGCATTAATAAAATTCCCGTGCCCAAAACTTGCAGATTCTGCTATTAAAGCATTTGAATGGATCGCATTTATGGGCATAACTTTATTAGCTTCTTTTAAGTTAGAAACAATGCTCTTTCTTAACTCATTTTCATCTACCGCTACAAAGGCTTCGCACTCATCGCCAATAATTTTTAGCATACTATCTTCATCCGTAAAACCGAGTACGCTAACATCATCTATTTCTAGATTGTGTAATTTTTCATCATCATCTAAAAAACCATACACCAATACATCATTACTTTTAAAAATCTGCATTGCATTTCTCCCTATTGATCCTGCTCCAAAAATTAATACTGGTTTGTCCATCTCTTTATTTTTTTTGCAAAAATAAGCATCTCTTTAATCATAGAATATTTCTAAAGAATAAATTCTATTCATTTTTAAAGAATTACCTTATATTTAGTAAAATTTTTTCTATGAAGAACTGTTGTTCTACTACATTTTACTTTTTCATACTAATATCTTTAGCATCAAACTCATTTGCACAAGAGTTTATTACTAAAGATATTCAAAATTATTTTAAAGAAATAAATGTAGATGAAGGGCTATCTGCCGCCAATGTTAATGCTATTACAAAGGATAAATCTGGATTTATATGGATTGGAACTGAATATGGATTGAATAGATACGATGGAAATTCTATCATAGTATTTCAACATGACCCACATCTAAAAACGAGTATTTCGAGTAACCTAATCTATGATATACTGCCCGACACAAATGGTGATATATGGGTTGCAACTAAAGACGGATTAAATCGATTTAATCATTTAACTCAAGATTTTACTTATTATAAAGACCCAACAACTAAAAATATTTTTCCTGATATAGAACTGGATACTGTGGAAAATCGAATTTGGATTACCGCAAATAGTGGTGGCCTCAAATACCTCGATTTAGTAGGAGACTCTATGGCATTGGTAACCTTAATTACAGATTTTAACCCACTTACAATAAAAATTATGGGTAACAATTTGTTGATAGGCACTAAAAATAAGGGAATAGTGATAATGGATAAGCATAGTTTTAAAATTCTTAAAATTATAACTCCTGCAAGCGTAAGCCCTGTTTTGGACATTACTGTTATAAAAGATAATATCTGGGCTGCAACTAGTAAAAATGGTTTAATAAAAATATCAAAGAATAATTTTAACTCTGTTGATTACATCAATTCTAACAATAGTGAGTTTAAAGCTATAGGTGCTTTATGTTTAGATAAAGACCAAAACGGAAACTTATTAATTGGTACAGATGGTAAAGGATTATATGTGTATGATTCTCAAAAATTTTACAGCATTATAAAAGGCCCTAGCCCAAATGGACTTAGATCAAATGCTATCAGAGACATTTTTGTAGATAATGAAAATAATATTTGGTTAGGCACTTACGCTAGAGGAATAAATATGCAGCCCTCTCATAACCGAGTTATCACAAATTATCAACATGATTTATTATCGAAAAACAGCCTTTCGAAAAGCTTTGTATTAGCCATTGAAGAAAGTAAAAAAGGGAAAATTTATATTGGCACTGATCGAGGAGGATTAAATATGTTAGAAAACCATATTTTTTCTAAAATTGACATCCCAGGAAATGTTATTTTAAGTCTTCATGAAGATTCTGAAGAAAGGCTATGGATTGGCACTTACCAAAATGGAATTTATCTGTTAGAAAACAATAAGCTAACAAACGTTGCAAGTTTAATTAACGATTCTTTGTTCAATCATAATTCAGTTTGGTCAATAACAGAAGATTCTAATCATAATATTTGGCTTGGCCTAACCAATTATTTAGTTAAAATAGATAAAAATTTCTCCTACACTGCATATCAGCATATTGCGAACCAACCAAATTCGCTTATTAGTAATACGGTAAGATCATTATTAGTGGATAGTAATAATCGTTTGTGGGTAGGCACTATTAAGGGGCTCTCCATATTTGATCTTGAGAAAAATGAATTTGACTTTGTTGATCAAACAAAGTCGATGTCTAAAAAATTAATTTCATCAATTGCTTCCTCTGGTAGTAATATATATGTAGGAACTCACGGTGAAGGGATTTATATCTTTGATGAAAATTTAGAATTGACCGATTCATTAACAAAAAAGGAGGATGGTCTAGTTCATAATATAGTACTTGCTCTTGTTTTGGATAATAGCGATAATGTTTGGGCCACAACACCAAATGGGGTATCGAAAATATATTCATCATCAAAAAAAATAGAAGTTTTTACTTCTTCAGATGGTTTTATTGGAAACACATTTAACCCAAGATCAGGACAGTTGCTTAGTTCGGGAAAATTAGCATTCGGCTCTACTCAAGGGCTTTCCATCTTTAACCCAGATTCAATTTCTAATAAAACAACAGCACCCCAAACTTTACTAACAGGCTTAAGAGTTTTGAATGATAATATTTTGATAGACAGCACAATTCTTGATAAATCTATTACTTATACAAAATCATTCTCATTGCCACCAAGCCTCAACTCATTAAGTATTAATTATGTAGGACTGCATTACACTAACCCCAAAAAAGTTGTTTACAAATATATTCTCGAAGGATTTGAAGAAGAATGGAGAATTGCTGGTAAAAGACAAACGGCTTCATATACAAACCTCACACCTGGCGATTATGTTTTTAAAGTGATAGCATCTAGTGGAAATGGCTTTTGGACAGAGAGCCCAGCTACTGTAAACATTACCATTTTACCATATTGGTGGGAAACCCCTTTGGCTGCTATTGTATTTATTTTTTCAGGGTTAGGTATTTTAGCTCTTGTTGTTAGAGTTAGAACTAATACCCTATCAAAACAAAAAATTACGTTAGAGCTAGAGGTTAAAGAACGAACCGTAAAATTAGAAAAGGCATACACTCAACTAAATCAGTTTAATCACCAATTGGAAACCAAAGTTAAAGAGCGAACACAAAAATTAGAGAAATCTAATAGCGAACTAGATCGATTTGTTTATAGTGCTTCGCACGATTTAGGTGCGCCCTTAAAATCAATTATAGGGTTGTTAAACTTAGCAAAAATTGATAAGCTAGAAGAAAGCACAATCTATTTTGATAAAATAGAAAATAGCATTAAAAAGCTAGAAGATGTGATTCAAAATTTAATACGATTTTCTAGAAATACGAGACAAGAAGTAAGGAGTGAGCCGATTGAGCTAAAGTCGATTGCAAAAGAATTAAAAGAAGAACTTATTTATGCAGATTCTTCTAAAATTGAATTTACGATAAGCGTTTCTAATGATTTTGAATTGAAAACAGACCCTGTTAGGTTAAAAATTATTCTTTCAAATTTTATATCAAATTCAATAAAATATCGAACAAAAAACAAGTTGTGCAAAATTCAATTAAAAGGGTTTAAAAATGATAACAATCATTTTATCTCGATTGAGGATAATGGAATAGGAATTGAAACCCAATATTTAGATAAAATTTTTGATATGTTTTATCGAGCCACAACTATATCGGAAGGATCAGGGTTAGGCCTTTATATAGTTAAAGAATCTGCTGAAAAATTGAATGCAGAAATAACTGTAATCTCTATCATTGATGCGGGCTCCACTTTTACGATAGCGTTTCCCGAAAATATTTAGTTCCTCTAAACTTATTCATCATAAGTACGAGAACCAAAAAAACAGGTATAAAAGCAATTTTATACCTTGCTAAGGTTCCTAAGTTTGGTGTAGATAGTGTTAAGAATATTGCAAGCATTATAATATAGGAGATAGAAGCCAAAAGCAGATTAAAATTTAATTTCAAATTCTCAAGCTTTATCAAAAGCAGCCCTCGCACAAAAAGGATTAACAATATCCAGTTTTCTAATGCTGAAATGGAATAAACAATACTGCTATTTGTAAAACCTAGTGGCAAAAATAAACCTGCGAATAATGCTTTCGGAGCATTTATTAATAACCAAATCCATTCGGTTGAAGTATTTATAAATTGAACTAAACTATGCGAATTGGAAAGTTTTACAAACGCCTGATTATTAGTAATCACCACTCCTAAAATTGCAAGAGGTTCTAAATTCGGATGCAAAAAACCGCCAAGTACCATCCCTGTAAAAAGCATCAATATCCACGCTGCCGTTTGCCATAAAATACTTTTCTTGTGCAACTTTGTTAGGGCTATAATTCCATATACTGCCAGTATTACAAAAAGCACTACTGCAAAATAATATTTTATTAAAAATAACAGATAAACAGCAATAATTAATGATATTAGTTTGGATACCGATTTAGATTCAAGCATTTTAAAACAATTGGCAATTATCCCAAAAAGCAAGCCTACAGCTACGGATTCTTTTAAAATACCTGACGACCAAAAAACAAAACTTGGCCAAATAAATAATGCAACTGCAGCTACTTTGCCGTACTTAAATGAGTTGTAAACCCACGTAGAAAATGCCCAAACACCCATAAATGAGAAGAATGAAAAATACGCAGAGGTAATCCAATAATTTGAGCTAGTAATTAAATTTACAATAGCCACCAACTTTACCATTAAAGCTGCTCTTGGCTGATTTACATAAGCGAAGCCTTCAATCAACTCATATTTGCTACTAATAAATAAATCGCCAAAGTTGTTCCAACTTAAAAAGGCCACTTTATTAAATTGTTCGGCTTGGTAAAAATAGTTCCAAGTATCGCCTCCTGTATAGTAATATTGATAGATAAGCCCTACGCCAATACCCGCAAATATTTTTAGTGCTAACGCTCCAAAGTAAAACCGTTTTAAACTTCCTGATTCTACATTTTTATAATGTAACCAAACAAAAAATAGCAGTAATATGATTCCTAGTAGTTCTAACATTATTTTTTAAGAATACTAAACCCAATCCCACAACTTAAACACTTCTTAGAAGCACAATGTTCATTATACAATTCAATTAGTCCTTGAGATTCGCCTCCATTTTTTACCGTTATTCCAACTGCATTCCATTCTCTAATAATCCTATTTTGCTCGGGTTTTAGATATGTTGCTAACTCTATGGCTTTATCTATATACTGTTGGTTATCCGTTTGCACCGAATAAGCCGCTAGCAAAGGAGACACTATATTTAATAAGAGTAAATCGATGCTTGTTTTGCCAAAATTAGGCACTGTTTTTTTTGCATCCTTTGCAAACCTGTAATGCGTTTGCCAATAGGTAGATGTATGTACTTTCAATTTACTAGCAAGTGTTTTAGCATCTGCAAATTCCGTAAATAGTTCAAACATATTTACGGAGTTGGCTAAAACCGCAGCTGCTTGTGCCAGTCTTAGTGTTGGAAAATTGGAAGGCCTAAGCCTTAAAAATTTCCATTGCTCAGGTTTTAATTGATACGTAAAACAATGCTTATGAGCCAAAAACTTATATTCAGCTTTTAACGCTTTTATATACTCATCTTCGTTTGCTGAATGCAGCAAACCACTCATTCCGAATAAAAGAGCTTCAACCAATCTTATTGAATGGCTGTATTTACGAATTAGCTTATACGGCATGTTCTCTGCAAGGTGGTAAAAAGCATCACCATTAACTTTCATTCCCATTTGCCTCATAAATAACCGATAAGCAACTTCTTCCCAATCACCTTTAGCAAGGTTTAGTTCTGTTTGTACAAGCTCAGCCTTTCTTTCTAAACGCTTAACTAAAGCTTTTTGAACGGCATCCACAATCGTTATTTCTGCAACTTTGCCTAATTGTGTTGCACAAGAAATGGGTTGGATCGAATGTATCAATCCATCTACTTTTACTAATAAATTCTTATCAACTAATTGGTTAAGCTCTAAGGTTGGTAAAACCGTTCCATCTTCTCGCATTACCTCTTTATCTTTTTGCCACACTACATGCAGGATTACTTTATTATAAGCTTTATCAAACTGGTGTTTATGTGCATTCCAATCCGAGCTTTTAATATGAATTTCCACATCTCCAGCCCAATCAACATTACCAATTTTAAGCTTAGCTTCACTAAAATCCGGACCCGCATTAGCATTACTAAACCCTTGCGCAGATACTTGAACAGTCTCATTGCCAGTTGTAACTGCTTGCGCTACTTTATAATATTGATGTTGCCATATAAAATGTAAAATCTTTTCCTGCACTGTATTAGCAATATTGATTTAAGTATTTCTCCATTTCCTCTTGCATTACTTGAGAAGCCATTGCTGCTGATTTTGCAAAACCCTTTCCATTAGATGAATAAATTATTCCTCTTGATGAGTTTACCAATAAACCTACCTCCTTGGTTAACCCCGCTTCAGAAACTTCTTGTAAACTGCCTCCTTGTGCTCCAACACCCGGAACTAGCAAAAAATAATGAGGTATCAGTTCTCTTATATCTTTTATCTCTTGTGGGTGAGTAGCCCCCATTACATACATCAATTGCTCATCCGAACCCCACTGTTTGGATACCCTTACCACGTGTTCATACAATTGTTCTCCGTTATCCTCTAAATACCTATCTTGAAAATCGTTGCTGCCCGGATTAGACGTATGCGCCAACAGAATAACCCACTTATTTTTAAATTTTAAAAATGGTGTTACCGAATCGTGCCCCATATAAGGAGCTACGGTTATTGAATCGAAATTCATATTATCGAAGAACGCACGAGCATACAAGGCACTGGTGTTGCCTATATCTCCCCTTTTTGCATCGGCAATTGTAAAACATTCATCGGGTATATATTCAATGGTTTTTTCTAAACTTTCCCACCCTTTTGATCCAAGAGATTCGTAAAACGCAATATTGGGCTTATAGGCTACTGCATATTTAGCCGTGGCATCTATTATCTGCTTATTAAACTCAAAAACCGGGTCGTCTTGGTTTAATAAATGTTTTGGAATTTTCTTTATGTCTGTATCTAACCCAACACATAGGTAAGAGTTTTTAGATTTAATTTGATTGATGAGCTGCTCTTTAGTCATGCAAGCAAAGTACGAAAAAATCAACGGATTGTAAAATCTAATCTTCTACATTGTACATAAATCATCAAGAAATAAAGCAGATTATTAAAACGATGGAGTAGTCTAAATATTCTCTCCATAAATCACGCAATCGAATCCTGTATCGGGTATATTTGTTATGAATAAAAATGCCTAGTGGATTTAAAGAAAAAGAGAATATTAGACCTTATCGAAGAAAACTATGTGTTTGCTTCTGTACTTTATCACTTTGGTATCGACTTTTATGATTATCCCGAGCAAAGTTTAGCAGAAGTATGTGCTCAAAAAGGGTTAAAACCAGCAGTAATTATTGCCAGCCTTGAAGATGTTACTGATGATGATCGGGATCATGTACAATACTTAGTGAGTTTGCCAGTTGATGTGGTAGTTAACTATTTAAAATATAAGCACTATTCGTTTATTAAACATACATTACCCTATTTAGCAAAATTAATTGATAGCTACCCCACCAATAATGCCCCCTCTGTAATAAATGATATTCGTATGCTTTTTCCGCTCTTCGTAGAAGACTTTATTAAGCATATGCACGAGGAGGAATACACTACCTTTAAGTTTATACTAGAAATTAATAGTGCTGTAAAAGGGAAAATTCATTTTTCGAAATTGTTTTTTAAACTTAAAAATTCTTCTATAAAAAATATTGCAGATGAGCATCATGGCCAAGATGATGTAATGATGGGCATTAGAGAACTTACCAATGACTATAAACTTGAGAAAGATGCTTCTGTATTATTAAAAGTAATTTATTCTGAATTAAAATCTTTTGAGAAAAATTTGATTATACATTCAAGAATTGAGAACGAAGTACTTCTCCCAAAAGCTTTATTACTCGAAAAAGAGCTGTATAAGCTTATATCAAAACAATCTTATCTTAACTAAGTGGGCAGATTATTAGCCATTGATTATGGGCTTAAGCGTGTGGGCATAGCGGTTACCGATCCCTTACAAATAATTGCTACGGCCCTAGAAACCGTGCCCACAAAACAACTTTTAAACTTTTTAGTCTCCTATTGCAAAACTGAGCAAGTAGATGCATTTATTGTGGGTAAACCATTAAACCTAAATCTTCAAAAAACAGATTCAACCGATGCTGTTTTTAAATTTGTTGCTCAATTAAAAAAAAGTTTTCCTAAACACACTGTACATTTGCATGATGAACGGTTCACTTCTAAGATGGCATTGGATGCTATGATACGTGCAGGTTCAACAAAAAAAGACAGAAGAAAAAAGGAAAACATAGATAAGGTGAGCGCAACCATAATTTTGCAATCGTTCATCGAATCGCAGTCATATAATAGATGATATACCCCATTATTGTTTACGGAGACCCTGTTCTAAAAAAACAAGGTAAAGATATTGAAGAAGGTAAGATTGATGTGATAAAGCTTGCCGAAGACATGTTCGAAACCATGGAAAACGCCAATGGTGTTGGTTTGGCTGCACCTCAAATTGGTAAAAGCATACGCATGTTTGTGATAGATGCTACTGCAATGGCAGAAGAAGGCAACGAAAAAGATGAACTTAAAGATTTTAAACAAGTTTTTATTAACCCCGAAATAATCGAAGAAGTTGGCGAAGAATGGGATTTTGAAGAAGGTTGCCTAAGTATTCCTGATATTAGAGAAATAGTTTATAGGCAAGAACAGCTTACTATTAGGTATTTTGATGAAAATTGGAAAGAACACGAAGAAACGTTCGATGATATGAAAGCCCGTATTATTCAGCACGAATACGACCATATTGAAGGCATTCTTTTTACCGACCATATTAGCCCCATTAGAAAAAGACTACTTAAAGGAAAGCTTAAAAATATTAGCAAAGGCAAAGTTGATATCAAGTATAGAATTAAAGCTCCATTGGCTAAATAGTTATTCGTTATTAGGTTAATGGTTAATGGTTAATGGTTATTAGCTAATTGCTAAATGTAAATTGTAAATTTGATCGAAACAAATCGATCAATAATTTTGAGTTTACAATCTAAATTACCCAACGCAAGTACGAGCATTTTTGCAGTAATGTCTAAAATGGCAAATGAGTATAATGCTGTTAACCTATCGCAAGGCTTTCCTGATTTTCCTGTATCACCAGAACTAATCGATTTGGTTTATGAGGGAATGCAAAAAGGGCTAAATCAATATGCCCCAATGCCTGGGCTACCCATGCTACGAGAAGCCATAGCTCAAAAAATTGAAAGGCTTTATTCAACCAACATAAATCCTGATACTGAAATAACCATAACAGCTGGCGGCACACAAGCACTTTATGCAGCTATTACCGCCCTTGTTCACGAGGGTGATGAAGTTATCATGTTCGATCCTGCTTATGACTCTTACGACCCCACAATAAAACTAAACAAAGGCATACCAATTCATTTAGAACTTAAAGCACCAACCTTTGGAATTGATTGGCAAGAAGTTGAAAACAGCATTTCGCCAAAAACAAAACTAATCATTATAAATACTCCTCATAACCCAACAGGAGCAGTTTTAGATAAATCTGATTTAGAAAAATTAGAGCAACTTATTACAAAGTATAACTTATATGTAATAAGTGATGAAGTGTATGAACACATCATTTTTGATGGAAAAACGCACGAATCTATTTTAAAATATCCTTCTATATATAAAAAGGGCATTGCCATCTTTTCATTTGGTAAAACGTTTCACGCCACAGGCTGGAAAACGGGTTATATGATTGCACCAGAAGCTATTACAAAAGAGTTGAGAAAGATGCATCAGTTTAATGTATTTTGCACCAATACCCCCGTACAATATGGTATTGCTAAGTATATGCAAAACGAAGACAATTATTTACCACTACCTAAATTTTACCAAGAAAGAAGAGATACGTTTGCGCAGCTACTATCAACTTCAAGGTTTGAAGCACATAGCTGCTATGGTACTTATTTTCAACTATTTAGCTATGATAAAATAAGCAATAAACCAGATACCGAAATGGCAGAATGGATGACCAAAGAACATGGGATTGCCACAATTCCAGCATCCGTATTTTATGAAAATGGTAAACATATTAAATATATAAGAATGTGCTTTGCCAAATCTGATGAAACACTAGAACAAGCAGCAGAATTACTATGCAAGATTTAAAAATAGCACTTATTCAATTTGATATTAATTGGCATAATCCTACTGCCAATAGAAAAGTTATTGAAGAAAAAATAAATACGCTAGAAGTAGTACCTGATTTAATTGTTTTGCCCGAAATGTTTACCACAGGCTTTACCATTAAAGTGGAAGACCATGCAGAACTACCTGAAGGCGAAACGCTTGATTGGATGAAATCTATTTCACGCTCTACAGGTGCAGTAATTACAGGAAGTATTATTATACATGAAGAAGGCAAATATTACAACCGATTATTATGGGTAAAACCCAACGGAGAATTTGAGTATTACAACAAACGTCATTTATTTAGAATGGCAAAAGAGAGCAACTACTTTTCAGGAGGAACCCATTCACCTATTTTCGAATTAAAAGGATGGAAAATCAAGCCATTGATTTGTTATGATTTGAGGTTCCCGGTTTGGAGCAGAAATAAAAATCTAGAATATGATGTAATTATGTATGTAGCCAACTGGCCACAAGCAAGAATTAATGCTTGGAAAACGCTCTTACAGGCCAGAGCAATGGAAAACCTAAGCTATTCGATTGGGGTAAATAGAGTGGGCACGGATGGTATTAATAAAATATATAATGGCCAATCTGCAGTTTGCAACTGCAAAGGAGAATTCTTAAATGAGCTTTCTGAAACCGAAGAAATTATTTCGGTAAAACTCTCCAAATCAGATTTATTAGATTATCGCAAATTTTTTCCTGCTAACCTTGATGCTGATGCCTTTAATATCCATAATTTGACTTAGTTTTATATAATCATTCTGCTATTTTAGTATTTGAAAAAAATAGCAACCTATAATTTTTAATTTTTTACAAAATCAGCTCCAACGGCAACCATATTAACACATTAATAAATTCGATTGAAGACTCGTTGGCAATTGCGCTTGATGCAGAACTCAACATTATTTCTTGTAATAAAAACTTTATTGATCAACTTAAACTCAAAAAAGAAGATTTTATTAAACTTCCTTTATCAAACATTTTTAAAGAAAAGTCCTTAATCGAAAAAATTAAATCTGGTAAAATAAAAAAAATAGATTTAACACTTTCAAATAACATATCCGAAGCTGTAAAATTTAACATTTCTCCACTGTTAATAACCAGTTCAAGCTCAGGGTATTTTTTAATTGGCAAAACAGTAAAGGTTAGAAAAGATTGGGATCAAGGGCTTTTTCAAATACTAAAAGGCACTTATAATGAAGTGGGTAATGATTTCTTTAAATCAATAACAAAAGAATTAGCAAAAACGCTAGGAATGAAATACGCTTTTATTGGCGAGATTTCAAATTTTGGAGCAAATACACCCCTAGTTGAAACAGTAACTTTTTGGAACGAAACAAAATTCAAATCTAACTTTAGTTATAATCTAGAGGGTTCGCCTTGCGAAAATGTAATAGATCGAAAACAATTAATTGTATCTGATAATGTAGCCGATTTATACCCTAATGATCTAGGACTAAGCAAACTTGGAGTTAAATCATATATAGGCACACCCATTTATTATAAAGATGGCACACCTATGGGCATTGTTGTGGTAATGGATACAAAGCCTATCCACATAAGCGAAGAGGATGCCTATAAGCTCCATTTATTTGCAAACAGAATTGGCACCGAAATGGAGTGGGTAAAAAATGACATCGCTCTTGCTAAGCAAGAGAGTAAGCTACGCACCACCATAAAATCGTTGCCCAACCCTGTTTATGTGCAAAATAACGAAGGTATTTACGAAAACTGCAACGATGCTTTTCTTGCTTTTTTTGGAATAATCGAAGCAGACATTATCAACAAACCATTAAGCCAGCTACCTAAAGTAATTTCAACTAATGAAATTCTTTCGGCCACTCATAAAAAAAGAAAATCTCTTGGTATAAATAGGATTGAAACTACATTAGAAACCAATGCAAAAGGCAAGAGAGATACAATTATCATCATGTCGCCCATTGAAAATGAAAGCAATGAGCGCACGGGCATTGTTGGTGTAATTCAAGACATCTCAGAAATGAAAGAGGCTGAGAAATTACTAAAGATAAGAGAAGAAAAATATCGCACGTTATTTAATAGTGCCAATGATGCATTTTTATTAATGCGCAACGATATTATTATCGATTGTAACTCAAAAGCTCTTGAAATGTTTGGATGCTCAAGAGAACATTTTATTGGAAGCAAGCCTTACATTTTTTCACCTAACACTCAACCCGATAAAAAAAATTCAAAAACCAAAGCACTAGAAAAAATAAATGAGGCCATTAGTGGAAAACCCTTAGCATTTTACTGGAAACACAAAAAATATGGCGGTGAGCTTTTTGATGCAGAAGTAAGTTTAAACGCTTTTAACATTAAAGATGAGCTTTTACTACAAGCCATTGTTAGGGATGTTTCGGAAAACGTAAAGGCAACAAAAGCCATTGAAAGCCAAACGGCAAGAATGGAAAAGATGTATAAATTAACATCTGATACCCATACACCATTTGATGAAAAAGTAAATAGTATCCTTAAAATGGCTACGGAATCGTTAGGCATGCAAATAGGTGGCATTTCTGTAGTAGAAGGCAAAAATTACGACCTTATAAATCATTTCAGTTTGATTCCTTTTTCTGCCAATGATATTAATTATTTATCTGAAACCTATTGCTCAATAACAATAAAAGAAAATAGGTTAATTGCAATTCCTAACTTTAGTAAATCTAAATACTCTACATCAGAAGCTTATAAACTGCTTCAACTAGAATCTTACATAGGAGTACCCTATTGGGTAAATGGAGAGGTAAGAGGAACTATTTTGTTTACATCTTTCTACGGTATTACAGAATTTAAATCGTTTGATTCAGATTTTGTACAAATAATTGGCCAATGGATAGGCTCTTCTATTGAACGGCTAGAGTACGAAGAAAAATTGCGTAAAAATGAGGCCGTTTTAGAAACCTTATTGCGAGAAATTCCAGTTGATTTTTCAGTAAGAGATGCACAATTAAAGATGCTTTGGCAAAGTAATAAGAGTAAGGAGGTTTGGGGCGATAACGAAGGGAAAATAATCGATTTTCATGATGTAGATAAAGTTTCAGCCGATAAATGGAAAGATATTTTAAACCGTGTTTTAAAAGGAGAAACCATTAAGGGAGAAAATGATGTTAAAATTTATGGAAAATCTTATAGTTTTCATAGCATTGCCTCCCCTATTACGGTGCAAGGAAAAGTTGAACAAGTAACCATTATTCATATTGATATAAGTCAGCTTAAAAAAGATGCGAAAAAATTAAAATCTCAAAACAATAAACTAAAGAAACTCAATACTGAGCTTGATCGGTTTGTTTACAGTGCTTCGCACGATCTTCGAGCTCCACTGGCTTCATTACTTGGATTAATAGACTTATCCCAACGAGAAGATTTGAATCCTGCAATTGAGCAATATTTAAAATTAATGAATACTAGTATTATTAAGCTGGATAGTTTTATTTCGGATATCACAGATTACTCTCGTAACCTAAGACTAAAATCGAAAGTTGAAAAAATAGATTTTCAAGCTTTTATAACTGATATATATAATAATTTAGTTTACATGAATCCTGATAAGATGGATTTTAAGCTAAATATTAGCAGCCAATATAGTGCATATTCAGACACTGATAGACTAAAATTAATTTTGAACAATCTCTTATCAAATAGTATTCGATATCGAGCTTACAGTCAAAAATTACTAATAGTTGTTGATGTAATCATAGAAAAAGATGATATTCAAATATCAATTACAGATAACGGCCTTGGTATTCAAAAAGAGTATCAAGAAAAGGTATTCGAAATGTTTTACAGAGCAAGCGATCAAAACACAGGTTCTGGGCTAGGGCTATTTATTGTAAAAGAGACTATTGATAAGCTTAAAGGAAAAATCAAGTTAGAATCGGTAATAAATAAAGGCACCACTTTTACAATTAGTATTCCTAATCAAAAGCTTTAATCAATAATTACAATCCTATTTACTACTTTCTCGTTTTCTAAGGAGGTTACTTCAATAAAATAAATTCCTGCTTCAAGTACTAATTGTAAAGCTGTTTGTTCTCCCCCTTTTATCTCAAATTCATTAACAACAACTTTTCCTGTAACATCGAGTACACGCACCTTTCCTTCTTTATTAGATTGCAGCAATATTTGGTAGTTTTCAACAGGATTAGGATATGCAATCACTTTTAAAGAAAGTGTAATTCCACCATCCGTTGCCTTTGTGTTTTTAAGCAAATTAATGCCTCCTTGTAATAAACCAAATGCCAAAAAAGGCTCCAAACTGCCATATAAATTTGCTATTGCAGGGTTTGCCAACTTACCAAAATTTAGATCAAAACTAGTACTAGAATCAACCACATACCCTTTGAGTGCTTGCGATGTATTTTCAGATACAAAATTTTCATACACCAAAATTTCACCCGAGTCATTTATGGATAACATATCATTGGTGCCATTCGCATTAAAATCGGCAACAATAAGCCGTAGATTCCTCTTTGTGAAATCTGCTTCAATACCTAAATAATTAGAAGATACCAACACCCAATTTGCTAAGGTTAAGTTTTCAACAGTTGTGTAGTATTCTAAATTACCCACTTGTTTGCCAATTAGTAAACCAACTTTATTCCCTAACTTAAAATAGTGAGGCGAATCCCAAATGTTAAGCTCTGGCAAATTAAGTTGAATGGCATTTGATTTATCATACGGAGTTATTGGATTACTAGTATGCAATAAAGCATCTACAACCAATTCATTCCCTATCACTTTTTGAACAATAAGATCAGGTAATCCATTATTATCTACATCAAATACTTGTAGCCTAATGCTCTCAATTTCATCGGCTTTATAAGCTAAAAAATCTTTAGACACTAGTTCAAAGGATGGCTCCACAGCTGTTCCATTATTTTTATATAACCAAATAGTAGCACCATTGCCGTTTTTACCAGTACCAATTAATAAATCTTCATCTCCATCAAAATCTATATCAACAAAAACAGGGCTTGCTTTATGGCCTACATCAATCATCTCCTCTTTTAAAAAACTACTTGAAATCAAGTTGTATCCTCCTTGACCATCCTTTTCATATACATAAGAAAGTGAGTCATAGTTTTGTGTTCCATCAGCCACATAAGAATTGGGAGCGGCAATCAAATTGTTACTTCCATTATTATATAAATCAACCTCGTAAAATGCAGGATATTCAATTCTTATCGGTTGGTTGGCATCAGGAAAATTAGAAGATACGCTATTCATCTTGGCCAATTCAACTGTGCCCGAATTGGGCAAATAACCGGGCAATAAACAGTATTCCTGCCCTACGAGTAAATCTTGAGTTAATTGGTTTGAGTTATAAAAGCTTAAAATAGTTTTTCCTCCTGAATGCTCCTCTCTCCCACCTGTTGGGCACTCTTCTGCACCAAACACATACATCTCGCAAGTGCATTCTTCAAAATCGCCATACCTTCTGGTGGTTCTTACTAAGTCTAAATTACATACTCCTGTATTTTCAACACTCAAATTTTTATGAAACTCAATCCCTCCACCTGTGGCAAAATTAAAATTCAATATATCCAAATCACCATCATTATCAACATCAATAATGGCAGGCAAATCCAATCCATTTACTTGTAAATTAGTTTGGCCATTAGAGCCTTCTGTAAAAATGGTTTGGTATTTAAGCGTGAATTGCAACTCTGTGTCGGCAATATTCTCATACAAACTCATCCCAAATATGGACGATGTAAACAGGTCCATTTTTCCATCACAATTATAATCTCGTAATAAAACCCAGTTTTTAAGGGCTGTTGGAAAAAGGCTTTCATATTGTGGGGCATACACGTAGTTGCCATCTTGTAATAGATAGGTAGATATTTTACCTGATGACCTCTCAAATACGAACAAATCATCAATCCCATCTAAGTTTAGATCAATAACACTGTATTGCGGGGCAACAAAGCCACCCGAAAATGGTTGAGCAAGTAAACTATTGTTTTCGGTTACAGCTATACCATTTTGAAATGTATAGGTAAGCTGGGCCATCACTGAAAGTGAAAAGAAAGGCAAAAAAAATAGTAGCCACTTAAAAATGCGCATGCTCAAAAATACGGAGTGTAATAGAACTTATGGATGGATACTGAAACAAGTTCAGAATGAATTGTTGTTGTACATTTTATCTAAGATAATAACAAATTAACAATTCAGGATACAATGCCGTATAATTAAGATCAACAAGGGAATTAAGTTAAATAACCCAAACAAGTGCCGTCATTGCGAGGCACGAAGCAATCTGTTTAAATTACAAAGCATTTAATTATTCACAGATTACTTCATCCTATATCCAATGTTAGTAGATTTGAAATTTAGGAAGGATTCGCAATGACGAAAACTTAACGACATTAAATTAGGATATTACTTTAGTCAAATGGGAATTGATACTATATATGAGCTTTTTAAACAAAGTACTGGTGTAAGCACCGACACTCGAAAAATTAAAAATGGGTCGCTTTTTTTCGCCTTAAAAGGCGATAATTTTAATGGAAATAATTTTGCTACTAAAGCTTTAGAGCAAGGTGCTAGCTATGCCATAATTGATGAAGATATTAAAGAAACTTCGGATAAATTAATACGTGTTGATAATGTGTTAAAAACGCTGCAAGAGTTAGCTACTTATCATCGTAAACAATTCAACATACCTATAATTGGCATTACAGGGAGCAATGGAAAAACCACAACAAAAGAATTAATTGCCGCTGTACTTGCCGCTACTAAAAAAGTGCATTTTACCAAAGGCAATTTTAATAACCACTTAGGCGTGCCTCTCACATTGCTTAAAATGCCAGCAGATACTGAAATTGCCGTAATAGAAATGGGCGCAAACCACATTGGTGAAATTGCAAACTTATGCAAAATTGCACAGCCTAATTATGGCATTATTACCAATATTGGTAAAGCCCACTTAGAAGGATTTGGGGGTATTGAAGGAGTACGAAAAGGCAAGTCTGAATTGTACCAACATATTGCTACCCAAGGAAAAACTGTATTTATCAATTCACAAGATGTAGTACTAAATAGTTATAGCACCTTATTTAATAACCCAATAAAATACCCTGCAAAAGAAGATTTTTTTACGTGTGAATTTGTAGGAGCAAACCCCTTTGTTGAATTTAAAATAGAAGGCAAACAATACACCTCCCAATTAATTGGTAAGTATAATTATGATAATATAGTTGGTGCATTGGCAATTGGCTCGTATTTCAAAGTTCCTCTCGCCAAAGCCATTGAAGCAGTTTGCAATTACGAGCCTACAAACAACAGGTCTCAGGTTATTAAAACCGACCATAACACCTTAATTTTAGATGCCTACAATGCTAATCCTGACTCTATGAAAGCAGCTATTGAAAATTTTGCAGCTATGGAAGTAAATTCTAAATCTGTTATTTTAGGAGACATGTTAGAACTTGGTGAAGATAGCAGAAAAGAACACGAAGATTTAGGAAAATTAGTTGGATCAATGGGGTTTAATGCCATATTTTTCTGTGGCAAAGAAATAAGAAGTGCCGCACCAAAATGTATTGGAAGTTTCTATTTTGCTACCAAAAAAGAACTATCAATTTACTTATCCAAAAACCCTTTAAAAGACTCCACCGTTCTTATAAAAGCCTCTCGTGGCATTGGGCTAGAAACTCTAGTTGATAAACTTTAAGTTGATTTATGCAAATCAGTGTTATTATTAACCAAACGAACATAAGACATAAAGATTAAAGACATAAGACTCTTATTTTTAACAAGTTAAAAAT
>CAZQWZ010000006.1:22315-31579 GCA_964596935.1 uncultured Roseivirgaceae bacterium | reverse complement strand
TATTCCAAGGAGCAGTAGTTTTTTTGCTTACATCGTAAGCAAACCAAGCCATAATCAGCAGAAAAATAAGTACGATAATTACAAATATTTTTTTTGACTTATTCATAGCAATTATTTTTTTACCTCATTGGGATCAATCCTAGTTGGCGTTTGTGTGCCATCTACAATTGCTTGTGAACCTATAGCAATTGCTTTAATAGTATTCGTAATATTGGTAATATCTAGCGTTTCAATTTCATCACTTAACTGATGATAATCTTTATCAATATCTATTTGAGTGGTGCTTATCGAATGTGCTGGAACACCCAGTTTTGCTAAAGTTGCATTATCTGATCGATAAAATAAATTTTGTTTTGGGTATGGGTCAGCAAAAAACTTGAAATCAACTTTGTTTAAATTTTTTTGCAATAGTTCACCTAAATTAGATTTGTCCCAACCCGTCATCCAAGCAGAGTTTAATCCTTCTTTCGATTCTTTGCCAATCATTTCGATATTAAGCATGGCAACAATCTCATCAGGATTTAGCTGCTTAGAAAAATATTGAGAACCATAGCCCCCAACTTCTTCGGCAGTAAAGGCCACAAATACCAACGTGCGCTCTGGTTTAGGCTGATTTTTAAAATAACGCGCTAATTCAATAACAGCAGTTACACCCGAAGCATCATCGTTTGCTCCATTATAAATAGAATCTCCATCAACGGGTGTTCCTATCCCTAAATGATCGTAGTGCGATGAATACACAACCATTTCGTTAAGGCGTTTACCTTCAATAATACCAACCACGTTTGTTAATTCTTGATTTTCAACATGTATAGTAGCTTCTATAGCTAAACTATTAATTTCTTTAGTATTGAGTAATAGAAAAACCAAATTTGCAGGTTGTTCTTCTTTAGTATCAAAACCCATTACAGGCTTTGAGAAATAGGATTGATACCTATTAAACATACCCTCGTGCTTTTCAGATATCACTATTAGTAAGTCTTTATCACTACTAAAAGTAGCCCCTATTGTTTGTCTAAAATCGTCCTCTTCTTTTATAAATATTACTTCTGGCATATTTTCTTTGTTCCAAGAAATTACATCGCCTGAGAGTTTTATAAAGTAAGAGCTACTAGCTAATACTTGCCCATTAATCAGCATTTTAGAAGCCTTAATTGAAGTAGCGTTCATCTTAAAATGCTGCTTATAATTTTTCTCTGTATTTATTTTAGCTAACCCAATTGAAGCAAATTCGTTTGCAATAAAATTAGCTGCTTTTTCTATTCCTTCCGAATTTAAAGACCTCCCTCCCATCTCATCCGAAGAAAGTACAGTTATAATTCGTTCAACTTCTTTTTCACTTATCTTATATGTAGTTGCACATCCTAGTAAAAGCAGTGCTGCCAATAAATACCTATTGCTCATAATGTTTGTTATTACGGTTATATTAGTGAAATTAGTAATTAATTAACCACAACACAAAGATCTCTATTAAAAGGGACAAATAACACTAAATGGATTTATCAGAAAAAGGGTGGTTTTCAGATTTGTTAAAAAGCAAGCAGCCCGAACCTAGTGAACAGCTTGAAGATAAAGGTGAATTTATCTATAAATGCATCCAGCCTTCTGGCCTTATGTATGGGCATCCCATCTTACCAAAAGAGTATGTAAGCGAAGATTTTTTAGGCTTAGGCAGTTCAGAAAAATTAAAAATTGTTTTGCTAGATGGGTTTGTAAAAACGACTTTTATGCCCTCAGACTCTGTTATCCCTACTGATCCTGATGAATATGTAAGCTTTATGTCGAAGGTAATAGTAGAATTTTACGAAAGTGCTTACCCTACAAATCAAATAAAATCTAAATCTTTTTGGGGTAAAAAATTGTCAAATGAAGCAATTGTAGAAAACATAATTAACGATCGATTAAATACAACTAACCAACCTACATTTTGGGGTAGTTTTTTTAATAATAGTCTTCTATTTTTAGATGTTTTATTTTTTGGTGAGTGGTTAAACCACACTGAAGAAGAACGCGGCACCTTAATCGAACAAAGAGATATAACTCACCAAAAACTGTTGGAAGTTATGATTGCGGCTTCGTATGCAGATGGTGTTTTAGCAAAAGAAGAACGTGATCTTTTCGAAGATTTATTAGAATCTGTGCATTTAACCCAGCCACGTAAAAAGTATTTGCTTACCCTTTTAGATGATGGGCACTCAATAGAAAAAATAGATCTATCGGATATATCTATGTGGATATTGAAAAAATATACGTTAGAGCTTGCCATTTTATTTGTTTGGGCTGATGAAATTGTTACTGAGGAAGAACAGGGATTCATTAATTTACTGGGAAGTAAATTGGGCTTTAATCAGCAAGAAATTGAAAGAAGCATGGTTGCTATTGAAAGCTTTGTGGTAGCCAATTGGGGCAATGTCTCCTTTCTTCAAGAAAAGAATAATTTTAGTGTTATTAGCAACCAATTTATAAAGCGGATGACCAAGGTGGTTAACGAAAATAAAAAAATAATTTCTACTGAAATAAAGGAAAGCAAAGAATTAATGGAGCTTTTGACAAAATCTGCTAAAGAGAGCCTTACCCAAGAAGAACAAATAAAGGTTAGGAATCAACTTATTGATATACTAAAAATATTGCCAACTTTTGTAATTATTGCTCTACCTGGCAGTTTTCTAACTTTACCACTGCTAATGAAAATTCTTCCTGAAAGTGCTCTTCCAAGTACATTTCAGAATAAAAAGTAACAAAAAACTATAATCCATAACGCCTGTAATTTGTAACTTGCGCTTATAATTAAGCAAGACCCAAATTATGAGCAATATTGCAAGCCAACTTCTTCAAAAAGTTAAAAACTCTATACAACTTAGAGGAACAGAGCCAGACTCCTATAAATTATCATTTGCAAAACCAGCCAGTTATATTACGGCTACCATTGGCGGACAACAAGAATTTGTGCCGATCAATTTACTGTGTGCAAACAACAGCCATTATCAAACGCTTTTAGATTTATATCGAGTATTTGGTTCGCCAGAATCGAATAGTGGTTTAACAAGCCGACTAAAAGATTTTTACAAATTAAACAACATTGAATGGCCTACAGAAATAGATGAATCTGAAATTAAATATTACGTTAAGCCAGCACCTAAAGCAGAACACGTTCCATTTTTTAGTGCTTCTACAATCGAAAAATTAAGTAATTATGCAGGCACACATTATAAGGCATCAGATGCATTTTTAAAGGATTTAGGAAATACGTTTGCTGAAGAAATTGTTGACAAAACAAATGAATGGGTTAACTCTTTGGATATTCCTGTAGGGTATGTAGTTGAAGCTGAAAGGTACTGGCAAGTAGCTGGTAGGTTTAAATCTTTTACGTGGGCTAAAATTTATAGAGAAGAAGATAAAGACAAAAAAGTATTTATAAGTGTTGGAGTAGATGTGCAAAATAAGGAGCTACTTATTAAGCTAGATGTTTTAAGGTCTGGCACTCATAAACTAAGCAATTTTGAAATTCGAGCTTTTGATTACTTTACCCAAAACGAAGAACTATACATATCATATAATCTTGCTCAAATTGATGATCTAAACAGTGATACATTAACATTTATCTCTAATCAGTTTATTAAAAGAGTAAAAAATACTTACGAGCAAATTATTGATTTTATTTGGAACGACTCGATAAATTGCTCTTTATTTACGAATAAACTATTCAAATTATCTACAAATTACAAGTCTAACATAGCCCCTACACTTGATAAAATCATAATGAGTGATGTTGCTGATCTCATAATTGAATTTGAAAAATATATGCTAACCCATGCTGACCGTGAAGAACTGGCAAGTAATGTTAAAACAAGTATTGAAGGTGGCATACACATTGTAAAATCATTTGAAACCGATGGAAAACCTAAAACCATACTCTATCAGGCTTCAACAGGGGGTACAACTTCAGAGCTAGAAATGAGTAGAGAGGAGATTGAGTATTTAGGAGATAATTTGCATACCTACTTATACCATATAATGGAGTTTAATATTGAGAATAGTTGTGGCAAGCTAGTTATAAGAAAAGGAAGCCCCACAAAATATGCCGAGCTTAAAAGCACGCGTTACACCGTAAAAATTGGATAATAAAAAAGGGAGTTGAATAATTCAACTCCCTTTTAGCTTTTGGTATTTTTTTTAGTTCGAAGCCTTTACAGCAATCTTTGCTTTAACTGTTACTTTTTGAATGGGCTTAACAGGGTCATTTGTGTAAATGGTTATCGATTTTGTTTGATTCCCTTTTCTGCCTGCCGAATTAAAAGTCACTTTAAGTTCAACAGATTCTCCAGGTTTTAGATCATTTTTTTCTAACTGAGCAACCGTGCAGCCACAAGTAGCTTTTGTTTTACGAATGTTCAAATCAGATTCTCCATTATTGGTTAAGGTAAAAATTGCATCAACTACATCCCCCATATTTATATTGCCAAAATTGTACAAGATAGATTCTATTTTTAGCACTGGGGCGGCAGCCTTTTCTTCTGCCGTCATAGGAGGAAAATACTCATTAATATCAGCATAAACCGACATACTTTTGGTAGAATTTTCGGCTTCTTCATTGGTAGAAATCACAATATTGTCAGACATAAAACCTAAGTCATTTTTAGCCTTTCCGTCATAGGTAATTATGATTTTACCCTTTTCTTTAGGTGCAAGTGTTTCAGGCATAAAACTAACGGCAATGTAATTAGGCCCTTCAACTTCTTTAGTAAATATTATTGCCTTTTCAGAAGCATTATACACATCAAACTCTTTGGTAGTTGTGGTATTATTTAACACTTTACCTAAATTAAATGCACGATACTTTACTCTAATACCGCCCAACAAAGTAGGAAGATCGTCTTCAATAGTTCTTGGTTTTGGTTCTACTTGGCCAGTAATACGTAAAATAATAGTGCTATTTTGAGTGGAAGATGTTGTAACCGTTAATGTTTTATGAAATGGCCCTGGTCTATTTATTGGATTATAACTCGCTTTTATAAAACCGCTATCTCCTGGAGCTACTTCTTCTCTCGTCCAAGCTGGGGTTGTGCAGCCACAAGATGCTCTTACATTTAAAATCTTAACGGGTTCTGTTCCTGTATTTTTAAATACAAAATCGAACTCTGCAGGGCCATCTACTTCTTTAATGGTTCCAAATTCGTGAGAAGGCTCATCAAATGTTAAACTTTTAAGCTCTTGTGCACTTAGTGAAAAGCTTAATGTAATGGCTAAAATAAAAAGAAGATTTTTCATTGTCTATTTATTAATTCTAAGAAATGTCATTCTGAATTTATTTCAGAATCTACAATTGCAATAATTTAAGATCCTAAAACACCGTTCCTTCAGCAGGCAGAAGTTCAGGGCGACTGTTTACTTAAATTATTCTCAACATAAAAAAGTAACTCAAAGGTACAATATATCAATGTTCTGTTAGAGGTTCTACATAGATTTATCATATTTGCTAAACGAAAAAATCGTAGCAATTATTTCTATTATGTCCAGAATTCTTACAGGTATTCAATCATCAGGAAAACCACATTTAGGCAACTTACTTGGGGCAATTATACCCGCAATTGAGTTATCGAAAAATAAAGACAATGAATCGCTGTTTTTTATAGCTGATTTGCACTCGCTTACCACGGTAAAAGATGCTGAGCTAATAAAATCTCATACACAATCAGTAGCAGCCGCTTGGCTTGCTTTTGGGTTTGATACTAATAAAAACATATTTTATCGCCAATCGCGAATACCAGAAGTAACAGAACTTACTTGGTACTTAAATTGCTTTACACCCATACCGATGTTGCAAAATGCACATTCGTATAAGGATAAAGCTGATAAATTATCAGATGTAAATGCAGGGTTATTTACCTACCCTGTACTTATGGCAAGTGATATATTAATGTACGATGCCGATTTTGTGCCTGTTGGCAAAGACCAACAGCAGCATTTAGAAATGACTCGTGACATTGCCAAAAGTTTTAACCATCATTTTGGTGAAGAAATTTTTGTTATTCCTGAAGTTAAAATTGATGAAGCTGTGATGACGGTGCCAGGTACTGATGGAAAAAAAATGAGTAAATCTTATGGCAATACGATTGATATATTTTTAACAGATAAGCAACTGCGTAAAAATGTAATGGGTATTGAAACCGATAGCACTCCTTTAGAGGCTCCCAAAAATCCTGATACGTGCAACGTATTTGCTATTTATAAATTAATGGCCTCCTCCTCTCAAATTAAAGAAATGAGAGAAAATTATACAGGTGGCAATTATGGCTATGGCCATGCCAAGCAAGCTCTTTTTGAATTAATTGTTGAAAAATATAAAAGTGAAAGAGCCCTTTATAATGAGTTAATTAACAACCCTGAAGAGTTGGAAGCGAGGCTTAAAGAAGGAGAGGCTAAAGCTAGAATAATAGGATTGGAAGTATTAAATAGAGTACGAAAAGTAGTTGGATTTAAGGCTTAGAAAATGGATAATTTACGTTTTCCCATCGGTAAATACCAATCTCAAAAAGAGGCAAATAAAGAAACTTACTTAGTTTGGCTAAAAACCATTGATACTTTTCACACCCAATTAAAATTAGCTGTAAGTGGCTTAAATAAAGAGCAGCTTACTGCAACCTGCCGACTTAATAGTTGGACGATTAAACAATTAATTCATCATTTGGCAGATAGCCATATGAATGCATATATGCGTTTTAAATTAGCATTAACAGAAGATAAACCAACTATAAAGCCTTATATTGAAGCTAAGTGGGCAACTCTCGAAGGCTATTCTGGCTCCATAGCACCCTCCATGAAAATTATTGAAGGTGTACACCAACGTTGGGTGAGATTATTATCCTCCATGTCGGAAAAAGAATATGAACGTACTTTTACTCACCCCGAATTTAATAATGTATTTGATTTAAGAGAAGCTGTTTGCCAGTATGATTGGCATTGCAGGCATCATTTGGCACATATAGAATTAGCGAAACAAAATATAGATTGAAGTAGGAAGACAGAAGGCAGAAGTAAAATCAAAATACTTCAGACTCCAAACTCCGAACTTCCAACTTTTAAAAATATGACAGCAAAGGAAAAAGCATTAAACTGGTTAAGTCAGGATATAGACTTAGAATTTAAAGAAGGGATCCAAACCTTATTAGACGGGAACGAACAAGAGCTAACTGACGCATTTTACAAAGACCTGGAATTTGGAACAGGTGGCCTTAGAGGTATTATGGGTGTTGGTTCTAATAGAATGAATAAATACACCTTGGGCATGGCCACTCAAGGACTTTCTAACTATCTCCTTAAAGCTTTCCCTAACGAAGAAATTAAAGTTGCCATAGCTTACGATTGTAGAAACAATAGTAATTATTTTTCAGAAATTACTTCGGCTGTTTTTTCTGCCAATGGCATTAAGGTATATGTTTTTGAAGAGCTACGACCAACGCCTGAGCTTTCATTTGCCATACGATTTTTAGGCTGCAAATCGGGAGTTGTACTAACTGCATCTCATAACCCCAAAGAGTATAATGGGTACAAAGCCTATTGGGATGATGGCGCTCAAGTAACACCTCCTCACGATTCTAACATTATTAAAGAAGTTGAAAACATAACATCTTTAACCGATATCAAGTTTGAAGCCAACCCCGCCCTAATAGAAAAAATAGGGGCTAAAATAGATCAAGAATATTTAGAATCTATTAAGTCTTTGGCTTTAGATCCAATGGCCATTCAAAAGCAAAGTGATTTAAACATTGTGTTTTCATCTATACATGGCACAGGCATAACCATGGTACCTCCAGCTTTAAAAATGCTTGGATTTACCAATGTAAATATTGTTAAAGAACAAGCAGAACCTAATGGGAATTTTCCTACCGTAATTTACCCAAACCCAGAAGAAGCTGAAGCCTTAACACTAGCCTTAAAATTAGCAAACAACACCAATGCTGATTTGCTTATGGCAACCGACCCCGATGCAGACCGAGTAGGAATTGCTGCCAAAGCAGATAATGGCTCATTTGAATTAATGAATGGCAATCAAATGATAAGTTTGCTTGCCTATTATACATTAAACAAACGTAAAGAACTTGGCACATTAGATACTGACACTCAATATATGGTTAAAACCATCGTATCAACCAACTTATTTGATACCATTTGTGCTGATTATAAAATGCCTTGCTATAATACACTTACAGGCTTTAAATACATTGCAACCACCATTCGTGAGCTTGAAGGGCCAAAACAATTTATTGGTGGTGGCGAAGAAAGTTATGGTTATATGCCATCTGCCGTTACACGTGATAAAGATGCCGTTGCCACTTGTTCTCTTATTGCCGAAATGGCTGCCGATGCTAAATCAAATGGTAAAACCTTATGGGATTTACTTGATGAAATCTACTTAAAATATGGCGTTTGGTACGATAGCATGACGCCCATTACCCGTAAAGGCATAGAAGGAGCGGATGAAATTACAGCTAAAATGAAGCAATTAAGAGATAACCCTCCTGTAACCTTAGGTGGCGAAAAAGTGGTTATCATTAAAGATTATTTAACAGGTAAGCAATCAAACTTAAGCTCGGGAAAAGAATCTTCCATGAATTTTCCTGCTTCAAATGTGCTCCAGTTTTTTACTGAAAGTGGCAGTAAAATTTCGGTAAGACCCTCTGGCACCGAACCCAAAATCAAGTTCTATTTTAGTTTAACCCAAAAAATAGAAAGCAAAGAGCAAATTGAGACTACTCAATCTGAGCTTAAAACTAAAGTAGAACAAATCATGGCAGACTTAAAATTAGAACAATGGTAGATTCTCTTAAGCAAATATTCAGTCGAGATTTAAACAAACTTGCACAAGAAATTGAGTCTTATAAAAAGGAATCGGATTTGTGGTTATTACCAAATGGCATTAGTAATACGGGAGGTAATTTATGCCTACATTTAGTAGGCAACCTCCAGCATTTTATAGGCAGTGTATTAGGAGGAAGCAATTATAAACGAGATAGAAAAGCTGAATTTGAAGATAAAAATGCATTGGTTTCTTCTCTTTTATTTGAAATTGAAACTACTAAGAAGGTAGTAGAAAAAACCTTATTAAACCTTAGCCAAACTGAATTAGAAGCGAATTACCCAATCGAAGTATTTGGCAAGCCAATAACTACCACCTTTTTTCTAATTCATTTAAGTGGACACTTAACCTATCATTTAGGTCAGATTAATTACCACAGAAGATTGCTTTCTAAATAGCACTTCTTG
>CAZQWZ010000006.1:0-22215 GCA_964596935.1 uncultured Roseivirgaceae bacterium | reverse complement strand
TCTTGATCGAACCATTTTGCAATGCCATCTCGCTTACCATTTTTATAATAGCTTTCTTCCATCAATTTGGCGTTATCGTAATACACTTCAACTTTGCCCTCTAGTACGCCATTTTTATACTCTTTTTTCTCCTTAATTCTCGATCTATTATACTTTGTATAAGTACCAGAAAGCTCACCATTATGGTATGTAAATCTCTCCAGAGCTTGCCCTTTGTTATCAATTTCAACAGATTGCCCTTCTCTTAAACCATTTACATAACCTGTAATATTTTTAACATGCCCATTGGGGTGCAATTCAGTCCAAGACCCTTCTCTTAGTCCATTTACATATAAGCCGTACGCGATAGTATTTCCAGTTCCATCACCAACGGTTACTTTTACCATGTTAGGGTTGTCTTCAAACGGTGTTTGAATAGCACCCGCTGGCATATCTTCAGCTTCTATCTTTGGTTGCTGAGGTTGAGTGTTGCAAGAAGCAATAAAAAATACCCCTATAAGCAATAATATATGTCTCATTTTTTATCTGTTTATTGTAGTAAATAATTTATTTTGCAAATGTACTAATGGCCTGAAAATTTTTCTCCTGCATTAACAAATATTAACAACCGATTTTCTTTATGAGGAAACAAACAAGTTGCAAACTCTGTAAAAGCACAAGGAGGATTAAATGCTTTATTAAAATCGATAGAAGTTAATCCATCTAAATCAGGTTCCGGTATGTATATATACCTGCCGCTACCATAAGTGGATTTTCCACTTGTTTTATCATAAAACATTACAAAATAGCCATATTTATCAGGTTCTCCTAAAGGCTCCAACTTATACTCGTTTCCCTCAATAGTAAAATAAAATGCTCCGTTTACAGGGTATATTATAGTCATACCTAACACATTGGCAAAAGGTATGTCAACTGGGTTGTCATAAGGTTTCCATACCGCTTTTATTTTCCAGCTTACATCCGTATTAAAGTAATCTATAGAATCAAACTCATCTAACAGTTCATGTTCAAAATCTCTTAACCGGACCCCTATTTGTTCTCCTCTTTTTACAATATACCATTGTAGGCTACCGAATTTCATATTCTTGGCTGCGCCATTATTAAATACCAAAGTTGTATCAGATACTATTTTATCCTCAACAAGAATATCATTTTTTGTTACTAGGTAAACTAAAGAATCTTGGAGTAAAAAAGCACCCATATTAGGCAAGCTTTTGGCCGTAAAATCAAGGTTACTTAAACTATCAGAACCAAACGTATTAACACCTTCTTTAAGCCAATATAATCCTGCTAAATTAAGGAAGCCTTCTTCACTTTTAAGATAATTAATTCGCGATTGGTGCCAGTTTTGTATATCAACTTCATATTCATTGGGTGATGAAGTACAACCTGCAAATGCTAAAATAACGACTATTGAAATTATACTCTTTGCCAGCTTAAACAAAAACATTTCTGCAAATCCCGTTTTCAGAAATTTTTAAAGCCATTTTATTATACAAAGCCTTTGGTTTAAAAGTGGATTTACCCAAGAGCAACCTAGCACACTCTTGTATTCCTTCTGTAATAGATGGATGAGGGTGCACGCATTCTGCCAGCTCTTCGATTCCTCCATTTATAGAAATGAGAAGTGCAATTGCTTGAATGGCACTAGACGCTTGGTTTCCAACAACACGCATTCCCAACACTTTCATTTCATCATCATTGGTAACCAATAATTTAACAAACCCTTGTGTATCGCGTTTAGTTACAGCTCTTGGAATACAGCTATAATCTACCATTGCCATTTTATAATCTATGCCTTTGGCCTCTGCTTGCTGTTGGTTTAAACCCACACCTGCAATTTCAGGATTTAAAAACATTATGGTAGATATGTTTTCATAAATCAGTTTACGAGATGGGGTTCCAAAAATACGTTCAACGGCATATCTACCTTCAAGCTCGCCTACATTTACCAAAGCAATATCTGCAGTAATGTCTCCAACTGCATAAATATTTTTAATACTTGTTTGTGTATCATTATCAATAATGCCACGGGCATTCATTTCAACACCAATTTCTTCTAGCCCTAAACCTTCATAATTGGGTACTCGCCCAACTGAAACCAATGCTTTTTCTACTCTAAACACTTCCTTTAATCCTGAAGAATACTCTAACTCGTACTCAACTTCTCCGTCAACAATGTCCATCCGTATCATTCGCGAATTTCTATGAATAAGCAACCCGTGCTCCTCCATATTTTTTTCGATAATACTTACAATATCGAAATCTTCAAAAGGAAGAATATGATCTCCTTTATCTATTAAATGCACTTTTGTTTGATGTAAAGAAGAAAAAATGGTGGCAAACTCGCAACCAATAACACCTGCGCCAAGGATTACTAAGCTTTTAGGAAAATCTTCTAATTCACTAATGCCATCGCTTGTAAAAATTATTTTCCCATCGATAGGAATGTGAGGAAGCATTCGCGGCCTACTGCCCGTAGCCAAAATAATGTAATCTGCCCAAAAGGTTTCTTCGGGACCATCCGTATATGAAACTAAAATTTCAGTGGCTGATGTTAATTTAGCATCGCCAGTTACATAAGTAACTATATAGCCGTTTTTAAGTTTATGAAGTTCATCTAAATGATTAACTAGCAAATCTTTACGTTCTTCAACTGCATTATTAACTTCCTCTTTTAACGCCTGAAAATTAACATCGGGAGAGTTTATATTGTATTTTTTCTTGTTTTTATAAACAAGATCAACGTTTCTTGATAACTCCCACCAAGTTTTGGAGGATAAAGCCCCATTGGTTACTCCTGCTCCTCCTATAGTGTGCCTCTCAATTATTAATACTTTTTTGCCATAATCTACAGCTCTCATTGCGGCAGCATAACCCGATGGGCCTGCCCCAATTACACAAAGATCAAATCGTTTCATAAGTCTCTAATTTGATTCAAAATTTTCCTATCCAACATTCCACTATAAGCTATAATAGCTTATAGTTTTTTTATACAATAGAATGTTTAATATGATTTACTTAGCTGCTTTTTTCTTGGTAGCTGCTTTCTTTTTCTTAGGCTTTGTTGCCTGCACTACCGTTACTTTATGAGGTCTTCTTACGCCAAAAGTACCGTTAAATATTTTGCCTCTTTTAGTTTTTATATCTCCTTTTCCCATATTAAATTTTGTTATTTTAAAACCGTATCGAATATTAGTCATTTAATTACATATTTCAAATAAAACAAAAAAAAAGCTGCACATAAATTGTACAGCTTTTGCTCATAAAAAACATGATTTTATAACGTATCGATAGCTGCATTCAGCTTAACCTGCACTTCAGTAGCTATTTCTTCTAAATTTTTATTGCCTACAGCTTGCATAGATGCTATTGGATTAACTGCAGAGACTGAAACGCCATTATCAACTTGTTGAACAATTACATTACAAGGGAGCATTACTCCTATATTGCTTTCATTTTTATATGCTTCGTACGCAAATTTTGGATTGCAAGCTCCTAATATTCTATAATTAGGAATATCAATATCAATTTTTTTCTTAAGCGTACCACTAAAATCAATGTCAGTTAAAACACCAAACCCTTGCTCTTTTAAAGCAACTGTAACTTTATCAATTACTTTATCAAATTCGCCTGAAACAACTCTATTATAATAATAACTCATATTTATTTTTTAGTTTTATTGTCTTTTTTATCCATCCAATCGGTAACGGTGCTACCTAATAAGCCGCCAAACAAAAGCCCATAGCCAGAGCTAATTGTGGGGCTAGAGGTAATTAAACATGTGCCTGTTTTGCAGCCTACAAAAAACCAATATAAATACATTGCAGTACTACCCACAAGAGCAAAAACGGTAATTATTATATATTTTTTAACGTTCATTTAAAGTGATGTTAATATAAAGCCATATCAAATTGCCTTCTATATTTTTTTGTTAGCTCATTACTTTCTCCCAAAACATGAAAAATAGCAATACCTAATCTTCTACCTAACTCTTTATGATAGTTTTTATTTAGTCGTACGTCATCAATTAATAACATAATAGCAGGCTCAATATGCTTATTTAAAAGTAAACTTTTTACTTTTAAATAAACGTTTTTAGACTTGCCTTCTTCTAACAAAGAATAATTGTTCATAAATTCAGCTAAAAGTATCAACTCCTCGGCCTCCTCTACATGCTTTATATCATGTACTAATGATGATATTCTTGATGGGTTACTCCAAACTAAAAGTTTAGCAAGAAGCAGCCTGGCTTCATTAAGATTATTATCTAAATCAATGGCTTTTTCTAGTAGCTGAATCCCCTTTTCTATCTCTCCTTTTGCAATTAGCTCAGAAGCTTCGATTGCAGAGATCTTGGCTTCTGAAGGTAATTTTTCTTCTAACCAAGTGCGCATATCAGGTTCTTCCATGGCACCTGCTAGATCAGCAATTACTTTACCTTTATAAAATAGATTTAAGTTAGGAATCCTACGAATGCCCCATTCTGTAGCTAGATCACTATGTTTTTCTGTATTTACTTTTACTAACTCCCACTTCCCTTTTGCTTCGGAAGCAAGTTTTTCTATAATAGGAGCTAAAAATTTACATGGCCCACACCAACTTGCCCAATAATCTACCAACACAGGAATTTTTTGGCTTTTATCCAACACATCTTCTTGAAAGTTTTTTAGTTGATATGGTCGTGTTTTTGGCATAAAATTATTTACACTCTTGCTCTGCCTCTATTTTAACACTGTACCACGAGCCTCCATTTATAGCCTTAATACCAACAGATTTTAATTGACTAGCAGCCACACCACTTCGCATGCCAGATGCACAACACGTAATAATGGCAATATTCAACTTTTTTAAATCGCTAATTTGAACAGCTAGTGCATCTAAAGGAATGTTTTTAGAACCAACTACATGGCCTGTATTAAATTCACCAGGTGTTCTAACATCTATAATTAATGCTCCTTGAGCAACTAAACTTTTTAAATCTTGCTTCTCTTCTTGTTTGCCAAATAATGATAACAATCCCATAGTATTTTTTGATGATATATAATTTCAATTACAAAGTTGTAATGCCAAACCCTTCAAAACTGTGATAGCGATTACATAGATTAATAAATAAGCTTAGAATGCACATTTTGCATTAATTTTAAATAATTATTAGTTACTTTGAGTTTTAAATAAGCACATTATGAAACGATTATTGGCATTAACAATTCTTATTATTTTTACAGTTGCTTGTCAGATTAAAACGGATCAAGAGGAAAGTTTAACTGTTGGAGCTGCCCGCTTTGACAGTTACTTACCTCTACTAAAAAATAAGAATGTAGCACTTATTGTTAACCAAACATCGATGGTAGGCAATGCACACTTGGTAGATACATTGCTTGCGCAACAAGTAAATATTGTTAAAATATTTGCACCAGAACATGGCTTTAGAGGCTCGGCTGATGCTGGTGAACATGTTGAAGATGGCATAGATGTAAAAACAAACCTTCCTATTATATCACTCTATGGTAAACACAAAAAACCTACAACAGCAGATTTAGATAATATTGACATTGTGATTTTTGATATTCAAGACGTTGGCGTTAGGTTTTACACCTATATAAGCACTATGCATTATGTGATGGAAGCTTGTGCTGAACAAAATAAAAAGTTTATTGTACTAGACCGACCCAACCCAAACGGGCATTATATAGCAGGCCCTGTTTTAGATTTAGAGTTTAGATCTTTTGTTGGTATGCACCCAATACCTATTGTACATGGGTTAACAGTTGGCGAATTAGCGCACATGATTAATAGTGAAAAATGGCTAGACAAAGAAATTATTTGTGATTTAGAAGTAATTAAAATGAAAGGTTATACGCATAGTATGCCCTACAGTTTACCTGTAAAACCTTCTCCTAACCTGCCAAACAAAAGGTCGATAGATTTATACCCTTCGTTGTGCTTACTAGAGCCAACAGTTATGAGTATTGGCAGAGGCACTTCTTTCCCATTTCAAGTAATAGGTTACCCTGATAGCACCTACGGTGATTTTAGTTTTGAGCCAGTATCTATTATTGGTGCTTCTAAATATCCCAAACATGAAAACAAAGTATGTTATGGTGAAGATTTAAGAGAAACGCCAACCAGTACAGAATTTTCAATAGCTTGGTTGGTAAAGTACTACCAAAAATATTCAGATAAATCCTTTATTACATCCGAAAGCTTTTTTGATAAACTCGTGGGTAACTCTACTCTGAGAGCACAATTAGAAGAGGGATTAACTCAAGCTGAAATTGAAAATAGTTGGAAAGTTGAACTTGATTCTTATTCAATTTTAAGAAAAAAATATTTGCTATATATAGATTTTAACTAGTGTTAAGTTAAGTGTACTGTGTCGTATAAGTTGCCGATATTTTTGAGCTAGACAATGCAAAAAATATACCCCTAGCCATAGCTACGGAAGTATTTTTTAAAGAAGTATAGGGCAAAAATATCAAAGCTTGGTTCGGCTAAAGTATGCTTAGGCTTGACACTAGGTATAATTACTTAGTTAGAAAACACTTAACACATAGCACAAAAAAGGTGCTATGTGATAATTTTGCAGTGCAATTAAGCGTGATATTATGCCAACTTTTAATAAATCCTTAAAAGTAAAAATTCAACTTTTAGGAGCAATGGGTGTGCTAGCCCCACTTTTATCTACCGTTTTTTACACTTGGTTTACCTCTTGGGTTACAAACGATTTACTTATAAAGTTTCTATTTCATTATAGAACCCTAGTTTTTGGAATCCTAGCTGTTACTCTCGGGTATTATTTGCTAAAATATTTCTTAGATAATATTCAACATCATTTTGAAAAAAATGACATCAGCAGTATTCAACAATTGATGCGGTGGTTTCCAGAAGTGTTTATTACTGTTTCTATATTCTTTGCCATTGCTGGCCCTTATTTTATTATGAGCGGGATGGATGTTGAAGAACGAATAGTAGTACCTATGCTAATTCTTTCAGCCTCAAGTAGCTTATTAAATTCGCTTTTGGTGGTTTCCATTTTATCAAAGAAAATAGAAGATTTTGCTGGCAAGGTAAAAGTTATTGAAGACCATAATATTAAAAGTTTTTTCTTCAAATTTAGTTTTGTTGCTATTAACGGATCGATGGGTTTAGCTGGTTTATTTATTACCTCTACTTATATGATGGCTTTTATAGAGCTTCAAGCAGGAGCATTAAATGTGACAACCATTACCGAAAAAATGTCGATAATAGGAATTACAGCTATAATTCAGCTAACTATTCCTATTATGTACATCAGTAAAAATATTTCTAATGAAGTAAATGAGATAAAAAGGTTATCGTTTAAGTTTACTAATGGCGATTTAAATGCAACGGTTACCAATAAATCGAGAACCGAACTTGGCCTGCTTGCAAGTGCCTTAAATAACATGGCTTTTAAGCTAAAAGAAATTGTTGGGGATATAAAATCAAATGCCCAAACTATATATTCAAGTAGCCAAATGTTATCAAAAAGTTCTAACGTAATTAGCAATGGAGCTATGCAGCAAAGCAGTTCATCTGAAGAAGTGGTGGCATCTGTGAAACAAATGACAGGAGCCATCGAAAAAAACTCAGAGGATGCTCAACTTGCCGATCGCCTTTCTAACGAATCTTTTAAACAAGTATTAGAGTCGTACGAGCTTATAAAAGAATCTCTTGATGGAATGCATAAAATTGATGAAAACATTGATTTTATAACCGAAATTGTAAGCCAAACTAATATGTTGGCGTTAAATGCTTCGGTAGAAGCCGCAAGAGCAGGGCAGTATGGAAAAGGTTTTGCCGTTGTTGCCCACGAGGTGAGAAAATTAGCGGAAAGCAGTAATGAATCAGCTATTGCAATTAATAAAATTGCTGAAAAGAATGTGGAGCTATCTGAAGAAACAACCAAGCAAATGGACACCATTGTACCTAACCTTGAAAAAACAACAAAACTTGCTGCAGAAATAGCAGCACACAGTGTTGAACAAAAACTTGAAGCGGAACAAATAAAGAGTGCTATGGAAGCGTTGAATGAAATTATTCAATCTAATGCAGCAGTATCTGAACAAATCACTTCTGAAGCAAAATCTTTAAAGTCTTCGGCAAATAATTTAAACGAATCAATTAATTACTTTAAACTTTAAACCTGAATTCAAGCTCAGTCAATCAATGGGCTTGCCCATATTATCTATTTTGCAACTTTTCAAAAAATTTGTTGCTCATAAACTTCATAAAGGAATCTCGATCTGATAATTAATTGAATTGGGCTCGGAAGAGCCCAGAGATTATCGAGCCTTACGCTCGACAATGACGATAATTTGATACTTTAGTTATATGATAAGTTCTAGCAAAACTAGTTTTAATAACTATCAATTTTTCCTCCCATACTTTCGCTTTCGAACGATTTTTCTGGGTCGCCTTTAACAGTTATTTCGCCTCCCATTGAGGCAGAACCATCAAATTCTTTGGTGCAATAAACCTTTACAATACCTCCCATAGATGCCTCCACTCTAGCTGATTGCGCTACCAAATCGTATGCTCTAACAACGGCTCCCATATTACAATCTATAGTAGCTGTTTCTACTTCGCCTTTTAGTTTAGTAACTGCCCCCGTACTTGTATCAACGGTTACCCTTTTAGATTTTATAGCTATATCAACCACTCCTCCCATACTCGAATCAATAAATAAATCTTCTGTTTTAATTATTGATTCAGCTTTTACCACTGCTCCTGTAGATACATCAATTAATTCGATGCTTTCATAAGGAATTTTAACTTTAACCGACCATTCACTATCCTGCATCGCTTCCCATAACGACTTAGTTTTAACTTTTAAAGTTAACCTATGCTTGCTTTGTTCTATTATAATATCATTTTTACTAAGTCCAACTAGCTCAAATTCCATTTCTTTCGAGTTTGACTTGAATAATAAAGCTTCAATTCCTCTAGATACTTTTAGCTCATCGAATGGCTCCAATTGAACTGTAAAAGATTGGCTAAAACTGTTAAACGAAGCAATAATTAGAAGGGCTAATAAGGTCTTTTTCATAAGTTTGACTTTTGAGTTTAATTGTTACGGTTAAGTTCTAAGTAATACAGCTAAAAGTATTTATTATTCCATTAAAACCACTACTACAAGTCATTCCGCTTTGCCTTTGCGTAGCCGCTTCGGCAGAGCGAGGCAGGAATCTTAGCCATGTAGCCAATTACTATAAGTGGCAAAGATTTCTCCCTGCCTGCGGCTAGCAGGCGTTGCACTACGAAATAACACTCTTTAAGCTTTTAGCAAATAGCAATATGTGTTTATCCTAAAATACAAAATTGCTGTACTATTTAGAACTTAACCATTGTTACTTATATATAGACCCAAAAAAGCCACTATGGGTTGCATAGTGGCTTATGAAATTTTATAATTTTAAATCTATTTTTAAATATTGATTTTTGCGTATCGCGCATTTTTCTCAATAAACTCTCGCCTTGGAGCAACTTCATCTCCCATTAACATAGAAAATAAATGATCTGCTTCGGCTGCTGATTCAATGGTTACTTGCTTCAAAGTTCTATGTTCCGGATTCATAGTCGTAGACCATAATTGTTCCGGATTCATTTCTCCTAAACCTTTATAACGCTGAACACTAACAGATTCTGATTTATCTCCTCCCATTTCTAACACTGCTATTTCTCGCTCTTGCTCGGTCCAGCAATAGCGTTGTTGTTTCCCTTTTTTTAGCAAGTAAAAAGGAGGCAATGCTATATATAAATATCCGTGATCAATAAGATCCTTCATATAACGGAAAAAGAAGGTAAGAATAAGGGTACGTATATGGCTACCATCAACATCCGCATCCGTCATAATAATAATTTTATGATAACGAAGTTTTTCCATGTTTAAAGCCTTTTCGCTTTCTTCGGTTCCAAACCTAACACCCAATGCCGTAATTATATTTTTGATTTCCTCATTATCATAAATACGATGCTCTTGTGCTTTTTCCACATTAAGAATTTTACCTCTCAGTGGCAAAATTGCTTGAAAAAAACGATCTCTTCCTTGCTTGGCAGAACCACCTGCAGAGTCACCCTCTACTAAGTATAATTCACATTGAGCAGGATCACTATTAGAGCAATCGGCTAATTTACCAGGTAAACCTGTACCGGATAGTACATTTTTACGCTGCACCATTTCTCGTGCCTTTCGTGCAGCATGCCTGGCTTGAGCAGCAAGGATTACCTTGCTAACAATCATTTTTGCGTGTTTAGGATTCTCCTCTAAATAATCGTTAAGCATTTGGCTCACTGCAGTATCCACAGCACCCATTGCTTCAGAGTTACCTAATTTCGTTTTTGTTTGCCCTTCAAATTGAGGCTCTTGTATTTTAACAGATATTACAGCGGTAAGTCCTTCTCTAAAATCATCGCCTGCAACTTCAATTTTTACCTTATCCAACATGCCCGATTTATCGGCATAAGATTTTAAGGTTCGAGTTAGGGCTCTTCTAAAACCAGATACGTGTGTGCCACCTTCAATAGTATTGATATTGTTTACATACGAAACAACATTTTCGGTATAAGAGGTGTTATAATTTAAAGCAACTTCAACAGGTACATCATTCTTTTCACCATTCATATAGATTGGTTCAGGAATTAACTTTTCTCTGCTACTATCTAAATATTTAACAAATTCAGATAGGCCACCTTCTGACAAGAATGTATCGTTTAAAAACTCCCCATCATCATTTTTTTCTCGCTCATCTACAAGAGTTAACGTAATACCTGAATTTAAAAAAGATAGCTCTCTTAACCTTGTAGCTACTGTATCATAATGATAATCATACACCGTAAAAATAGACCTGTCTGGCTCAAAATGAACAGTTGTACCTGTTTTATCAGTTGTGCCTGTTTCTTTTACATCGTATTTTGGCTTGCCCTCAGAGTATTCTTGCTCGTGTATTTTACCATCTCTATACACCGTAACATGTAGCAAAGAACTTAGTGCATTTACACAAGAAACACCTACACCGTGCAATCCACCAGATACTTTGTAAGTATCTTTATCAAACTTGCCTCCAGCATGAAGTACCGTCATAACCACCTCAAGGGCAGATCTCTTTTCTTTGGTATGATAACCCGTAGGAATTCCTCTACCATTATCGCCTACCGTAATGGTATCTCCTTCGTGAATAGTTACATTGATAGTATCACAATGACCAGCTAATGCCTCATCAATTGAGTTATCTACAACTTCCCAAATTAAGTGATGAAGGCCTTTTGTACTAATATCGCCAATGTACATGGCGGGTCGTTTTCTAACAGCCTCTAACCCTTCTAATACCTGAATATTATCTGCTGAATAATCTTGCTTTGATGGTTTGTTTTCTTCGCTCATAAAATCGTAAAAAATATCTTGCAAAGATAAGATTTTATGAGGGAATTAAACAGCATAATATGAAATATGAAATAATAAACATGAAATATGCAAAACAAAAAGAAACGAAAAGTTTGAAGGCTTTCTTATTTCAAATTTTACATCTCAAATTTTCTTTCTTTAGTCTGTTTCTAGCATGGCATATTCGTAATTATCACTCCATCCTGTCTTTAGGGGCAATACTTTATGTCTCTTTCCCTCAAACCGCATACCTGCCTTTTCGAGCACTTTTGCTGAGGCAATATTATCAACTGCACAACCTGCCCCAATACGGTGTAATTTCAATTTATTGAAGCCAAAACCTACAAGTTCCTTCAAGCTTTCTGTAGCATAGCCCTTACCCCAAAAATCAGGGTGTAGCTTAAACCAAACCTCCGCACTCTTATATTTCTTATTACCGAGCACGAGAGCAATTAACCCCACAAATTGGTTATCAGAAATTTGCTCTATTGCAAAGGTGTAATAATCAATTTCCTCTTTTTGATTAGCCTTTATCAATGGAGCCATCACCTTTTTGGTTTCTTCAAAATCTTTAGAATGCCTATTGATTGAAGTTTGTGTATGGCTTCTAAATCAGCTTGGCCAATTAAACGCAATGTTAGTTTTTGGGTAATAAGAGAAAGAGGATTCATTTTGTTATATATCGCCCAATTGTGGCCTAATCACTATTTCTTCTACTACCGAATGTGAAGACATTGCATAGGCTCCCCAAATGGCGTGAGCCACATCTTCGACTTTCATAAAGCGATCTTCGGGCAAATCGCTACCTGCCCAACTGGTGGTGAGTGTTGCCCCTGGCATAATGGCTGTTACTTTTACACCAAATGGCTTCATTTCTTCGCGCAGCACTTTTGTCATACCCAAAAGAGCATATTTAGAAATACAATAACTGCCTCCATTTACATAAGGCATAATGCTTGCAGTAGAACACATATTAAAAATATGCCCTTTGGCGTTTTTTACCGAGCTAATTAATTTACGAGTAATATGGTAGGCACTACTTAAATTAGTGTTTATCATTTTTTCAAAATCGCCCTCTTTCTCCTCCGAAATTTTGCCAGGAATAAAAGTGCCCGCATTATTTACTAACACATTTAAAGCATGCACATTCGATCTAGCAAAATCAGCAAATTTAAAAGCCTCTTCCTTAACTGAAAGATCTGCTACCATAGAGTGTATTTCTACATCAGGATGTTTCGAAACCAACTCTACTTTTAGCCCTTCAAGGTCGGCCTCACTTCGCGAACAAGTTACAATGCTAAATCCTTTATCAGCAAATAAATTAATTATTGCTCTGCCAATTCCTTTGGTGCCACCTGTAACAATTATGCTGCTCTTCATATTAAGATATCTTTAAAAGATTTATTCATCTTTCTGCAAATTAAGGAAATCTCCTTTAATTTGCGGTATAAACCGATAGTAATGAAAAGTGTAGGTAAATATTTTATATTTCTAGGAACACTCCTAAAAAACAGAGAATCGTTTAAAACGTACTTTAAACTATTTATCGATGAATCGGTTAAAGTAGGAGTCAATTCAATATTCCTTATTGCTACTGTATCCATTTTTATGGGTGCTGTAACAACCATTCAAACTGCTTACAATTTAGTTAGCCCATTAATTCCTAAATATATAGTTGCGGTAGTTGTTCGCGATATGGTTTTGTTGGAGTTATCTCCCACTATTATCGCCATTATATTTGCAGGCAAGGTAGGCTCTAATATTGCTGGCGAATTGGGCACTATGCGTATTACCGAACAGATTGATGCAATGGAAGTTATGGGCATAAACTCCAGTTCCTATTTAGTATTACCTAAGGTGTTGGCTACTATTTTTATGTTTCCGGCATTGGTAGTTATTTCTGCCTTTTTAAGTATTTATGGTGGCTATATTGCAGCAAAATTTACAGGCGTAATCTCGCCCACAGAATATATTCAAGGCATCCGATTTCAGCTTAATGAGTTTATGATAATTTTTGCAATGATTAAGGCAGTTACTTTCGCCTTTCTCGTTTCTACCATATCATCATTTATGGGCTATTATACTAGGGGAGGAGCTTTAGAGGTAGGGCAAGCATCTACAAGTGCGGTAACCAATTCGGTTATAGCTATACTATTGGCCGATTATTTATTAGCGCAACTTTTAGCACAATATTTAACATCCTTTTAATGATAGAGCTCGAAAACATACAAAAATCATTTGGTGATGTTTCCATTTTAAAAGGCATTGATGCCACCTTTAAACCGGGGCTGGTAAATATGATAATTGGAGCTAGCGGCACAGGAAAAAGTGTGCTTTTAAAATGCATGGTGGGTTTGGAACAACCAACTACTGGCAATGTATTTTACGATAAACGTAACTTTTCTCACGCCACACGAAAGGCTCAAATTGATATTAGAAAAGACATCGGGATGCTGTTTCAAGGAGCGGCTTTATTCGATTCTAAAACAGTGGAAGAAAATGTAAGGTTTCCGTTAGATATACTTACAGAATTACCATTAGATGAAAAATTAGATAGAGTAAATCAAGTATTAGATAGAGTTGGACTTACAGATACCAATACTAAAATGCCTTCTGAATTAAGTGGTGGAATGAAAAAAAGAGTGGGCATTGCACGAGCCATTGTTAACAACTCTAAGTACTTATTTTGCGATGAACCCAACTCAGGTCTTGATCCGCAAACAGCCATTACCATAGATAACTTAATCAAAGAAATTACGCAAGAATATAATATAACCACCGTGGTTGTATCGCACGATATGAACTCTGTAATGGAAGTTGGCGATTACATTATGTTTTTGCACAAAGGGTTAAAATTATGGGATGGCAGTGCCAATCAAATTTTAGATTCAGAGGTGGATGAGTTTAATGATTTTGTGTTTGCCAATAACTTAATGCGATCGTTAAAAAAGTTAAGGAAGTAAGGCCTAAAACAAAGCACTTATCCCTGCCCGCATGGAATGGATTAAATCTACATCTTGGGGTTTACGGGCTTCGTAATAAAGTTGAATTTGCAAACCATTAACAAGCCTTTGTTGCCAGCTTAAAATCAAAGAAAAATTATTTCCTGGTCTAAGCCCTTTTAAGAGTTCATATCCTACAGGGCTTTGCTCATTGCCATTAAACTCAATATTGGTGTATTTAAAAACTGTATTAAACACAAACTTAGAAGCAGTACCTAATCGTAATTCTGAAGATATTTCATTTAATAACGAATAATCAGCTTGCTCTTGCCCACTAACTTGTTGGCTTAAACCATAATTATAAGTAGTTGTAATTCTTAATGTTGGTTTAGGTTGATAAGCCACCGATGGCCCCATTTTAGAATTTCTAATACTGTAGTTTCTTCCATTTAAGTAATCAGAGTTGCTAGAACGATCGGCCAATAAGCCTTTGATATCGAATTGGAACTTTCGTTTTACATTCCAACGAATTACAGTTGAATACTCTACATCCTTTCGACCTTCAAACCCATTGGCATAAAGCACTTTACGGCTTCGAGATAAATAGCCAATGTTTATTCCAAACTTTGGATTGTTCTTATTAATAAACAGCGTTGACCTAAAACTTTCTCTTGCAGATAGCAACTTAGAAGTATCGATATCAGCAATAAAAGGAATAAGTCGTGCCGAGAGGTTATCCTCTGTGGTACTGTATTGGGTTGTCCAAGAAGTGGTGTTCGAAAGCCTACTCATAAGCTTTTTTAAACCCACTTTCTTACGCCACTTTAGAGGAAATTGCAGCGATAACCTATAATTAAATCTGTTTTCAAAAGCATCTACAAATTCTGCAGAGGGCACAAAAAGTTTGATAAATCTTTTTTCATCATTATTAAATGCTCCGTAAAACTCATCTAAATCTTTTACACCATCTCCGTTATCATCGCGCCAAGTATGCGTTCCTTCTCCTGTGGGCACTTCAATAAACACATATTCTCTTTTAGGCACTCTAGAGTTTGCAATATTATAACTCAGCTCATTTCTAATAGATTTTGGGATAATATTTCCAATCCAATCTATCCTACCCGAAATACTTTGCACATCTGGAGTTGCCTGCAAACTATTACCTAAATTTCGATAATTGAGAACAAGATTGAGTGAGTGATTTGAATTGATTTGAGTTTTTAATTTAGCCGAAACTGTTTCCGCTTCTGTTGCGACTTTCAACTCTCCATTTTGAGGAAGTTTATCAAACCTTTTGGAATATAATACCTCAAATTGAGTTTTGGAAGACATATTGCCTCGTATAAAAGCTTGATGTTCTTCGTAATAATTTTTGGATGAAATAATAGAGTCGGTTACGTTATCAGTTGCCGTATTTTGTTCCAAAATATATCGGTAGCCAGGCTGTAGCTTGCCTTTTAAATAGACCTCCCCGTTAAACCTTCTCCAACTTGTTACCGAAGTTGGCAATTCACCATCCATACTAAATGCCTTTGCATTTATTTGTATAAGTCCGAGTGATTTAGCTATCCCTATTTGATGCTGAAAACCTTGAACTGTATTTTTTTTATTTCGATAATTGGCGTTATACTTTAAAAAATTTAACCCATCTTTTTCTAAACCAATTCCAGCTTTAACATTAATATCCTGCTCACCCAAACTATTGCCTACTGCAGCCACACCCCAATCTCTATCAAATTCAACCCGCCTAAAACGATCAATTATTGTAAAATTCTTACTTAAATATTCTGTTTCTATGGTTGAAGATAGGCTGTATTTTGAACTACCAAGTGGCATCTTTACAAGGTTTACGCCAAGCATAATGGCTTCACCATTATTGTTTCCATTGTGTAAATCTGAAAACTGATTTTTATCTAAGCCAGAAAAAGCGGTTTCGAAATACGCATTGGTGTAAGCACCCAAGTTAGCTTCTCCAGTAATTGTAACCATTTGCTTTTTATCAGGAGCCTTTAAAAGTATAAAAGGCACAAATGCACCCTTGCCAATACCTACCCAAGCATATACCCTTCCTTGTGCTAAATATTCTGCTATTTGATAGCTACCCTTGCCAACCCCAACATCTGTAAATTGCACGGTATATAATTCGGACAAATGGGCAGTTGTATGAGAAAATATGGTTTCGTTAACCCCACCAATCAAGGTATCTTTTTTATAATAAAGAATTTTATTTTCTGCAAACTCACTTAATTGTTCGCCTGCCACAACTGCCTGCTGCAGGCTATCTCCTGCATCACTTAAAATCTGTTTATCATCATCAGAAAGTGTTCTAAACAAAGATTTGTTCTTGTTATCCTTTTCTTGATAAAAATCAATACCCAACTTAACATTCTTTAGCTGTTGTGTATGCGATGCTGAAATAATGGAACGTGCATAACTTCGAACAGCATACTCATAATCAACTCTTATTCGTGAATATGCTGTTAATAATACATTGCTTGTAAATTCGATTTCGGCTTGGTTATAATCGATGGTATAATCATTATCATAACCTCTAATTAATTGTTTTCCATCTAAATACACCTTCTCAGAATTTGCAATTATAATTACAAACCCAAGATTATCGGGCGATGGAACTTTGTAAGGCCCATAAACTCCTTCCTCAATAGCCACTAATTCAGAAGCAAATTGACCTTTTGCTGCCGAAGCTCCAACGGATGTTTGAGATGATTTAGTAAAATAATCTATCGTGCCTCCAAGCACATTTTTTCTGTATTTTAAAAATCTTGTATTACCGTTCTCTAACACTACATCGCCACCCGTAACTGAAAAATCATTATTATAAAGTTGCACATACACATTATCAAAATCTTGTAATTGTTGGGTATTCCCTTCGGGCTGAAACGGCACATCTTGATCGGTGATGGATGCCCTGATATTTAAATCATCAGAAATTTTGCCTTTTAAATTTAGATTTAAGCTAGAATTAACAGATAAATTTTGCGTGTTACCTGTGGTAAACCCTCTACTTATTTGTCCACTTCTAGTTAATTCTCCCATATCAAACAACTCCTGCCTTTTATCGGCATATTGCATATTGGGCTGCTTAGCCTCTTTGCTTACAAATAATGCCGTAGAATCGTAATATCGAGTGGAATCAGTTACATAAATTTTAGAGAAAACAGCAGGAAAAACGCTATAGCAAACCTCCACCGAATCACTTATTAAACTATCAAGTTCTATTTTAAATGATGTTGAACTTAACGAAGTTATTTTAAACGAAGATGTAGAATAAGAAAGCCTAATGGATTCTAAAACAATAATTTGTTCACTAGTTATTACAGAAGATTTAGCTATTTTTTTGCATCGTTTTAACTCTTCTTGTGCTTGTACTTCAAGAGTAAAAACCAATACAAAACCTAGCCATAGCAAACGCATTAATCAATAATTGGTATTTCGATAGTAAATGTAGTGCCTTTATCTAAGGTTGACGTAAAGCTTATCTTTCCTCCCATATTTTCAACCCCATACTTTGTCATTGCCAACCCAATACCAGAGCCTTGCTCTTTAGTTGTAAATTTAGGAATAAACACCCTTTCAGCAATTTCAGGTTCAATTCCCATTCCATCATCTTTAATGCTAATTGATAAAAACTCCTCAATAGTTGTTATAATAGTAACATCCACTTGTACCTGATTATCTTTTATAGATTGCTTTGCATTTAATAATAAATTATTCAACATTCGAGACATTAGCTTAGGATCAACCATACTATATACTTTTTGACCCGCCAGTTGTAACTTAATATTTAACTCCTTATCACCTGAAAAAAGTTCGATGGATTTTATAATAATAGCATGCATCTCAGACCGAGAAGTAACTGGCGTTGGCATTTTTGCAAATTCGCTAAACGAAGATGCTATACTATTTAGTATTTCAACTTGATCCAACACGCTTTGCAAGGGAACAATTAATTCTTCGGGTTTTGCTTTATTATTTTTTATTCTATTACTAATCCGCTGCAAAGTAAGTTTCATTGGAGTTAGTGGATTCTTTATCTCGTGTGCTACTTGTTGTGCAGCTTCGCGCCAAGCCTTTTCTTTTTCAGATTTCCTAAGTGCTGTTTTGCTATCTTCAAGTGTGCTTAACATTTGATTATAGGCTTTAATTAGCATACCTAACTCATCCGTCCATTGAATATTAATGGGCTCTGTTTGCTCAGAAAAACTGGTGGTTTTTAATTTATCTCGTAACATTTTTAATGGCTTTGTTAGCCATTTACCTGCAAAATAAGTAACTAGCATAGTAGCAAAAAGTACGATTACAAACACATTTAAAATTGTATTAAAAGCTTCTCTTTTGCTCGAATACAAACTAGAGTTAGAGCTAAAAAATGGCACAGAAATAATTCCTAACATTTTGCCTTTGTCTTCTGATTTTACTGCTGCATAAGAGTTTCGATACATTAATCGATCTATATGCTCTTCCAAAACCAATTGATTTTTTCCTTTATCTTTTATAACAGTTAAAGCGTATTGGTTAATGTATGGGGCAAGTATTTTTTTAGTATAAACACCAGGCTGAGAGCTACTAATTAATTCTCCATTTAACCCAAACAAATTAATTTCTAATTCCGTATTATTTGATAGAACCTCTATCCTCTCTTGTAATTTATCAAACGATTGGGCATTATTTATATAATTAAATAAACTAATACTCAGTTGATCTGAAATGCGATCAACCAAAGTGGTTTTAGAAAGATTAGATTCGCGCTCGAATGAATTGGACAATAACCTAAATGTAACAGTTGTAACTATTATTAGTGGGATTATAAAAGCCATATTCAAATACCAAATAATGCGCTCTGTGTAAGAAATGGATTTCAATTCTCCCTTTTGGAATACCGAAACAATAACCCATATTAGCAATATTGGAAAAAGTGTAATTAACCAAATAAATGAAAAATTGGATAAAAAAACTTTTCTCGAATTCAAGTTTGTACTTGCCAAAATAGATCTATTCCCATCTGATTTTAATACATATAGTAGCTCATCCGTTTCCCAATTATTCTCTTGTTTATTAATCAGTTTTGAAGGAAATTCAGTAGAGCCTATTGAGTTAATTAAATTTCCATTTAAATAGTATGCAAAACTGGTTTCAGTAGAATTTGAATAATTAAACTTATTATCAACTAGCAACGAGGGGAACACACCTGCTACAGAAAATGGTTTTTCAACTAGCTCTAAAAGCACATAAGCAATTACATTATTATTCTTTTTGATGGGCCTATAGCCCACATAATGCTTCGAGAAATTAGTGAGCTCATCTTTAACTCTAAAAACAGAGGGGTACTCAGTTAATGAGGTAGAAGGATCTAGTTTATTCAGCCTTTGAAAAATAGTATATGGATAGTTAAAATTCCTCAATGCTACACCTCTTGAATCGAATAATACAATATTTTGCTCATACTTAGTAAGGTACGAATTAAGAAATACTTGCTTTATTTTAGTTACTACTGCTTTTTTAGATAAAAAAGGACTTCCTAGCCTAGCAATAATAAAAGGATCTTTAGCAAGATCATCTAAGGCAGCTGATAATAAAAATTCGGCAAACGGGTCTGCTTTAGCAAGCTTCTTTTGTAGCACATTTTGTGTTTCTGTTACTTTTATTTGTGATTCAAACTGTTTTATAAAGTATCCATTAATGCCAGATAGAATTCCAAAAAACAGAACAATGTATAAGAAACGTTTATAGGTTGCTGTATTTAAGGATCGGGTAAAATCGAAAAACCAAAGCCCCGAAACGAGTATAATATTAACTAATGCCAAATTCGCAAATGGCATATTAGAATAATATGATAATGGGAGGTAAATAATTAAGCCTAGCAATAACTGTGTGGCTAACAGTTTTAAACTTGATGTGTATCTAACAAAAAATCGAATAATGGTATGGTAAAGAAGAAATGTTGAAAGGTTTACAAAAATTACAATGGCATAGGTAATAATCCTTATCCAATCAAATTCTAATGATTGCGATACATCAATTGATACTTGAGAATTATCGTAAATAGACCTTAACTGGAAAAATGGATAATTTATAATCCAAAATGTAAGTAGAATTAATACTACACGAATAATGTACGATACAGCACTATCGTTCTGTTCTTTAAACAATTTTAAAAACCACTTATTTCTAACCCAATATTCAATTCTAAAACTGATTAGAAGTATAAATATGGTATTAATCAATAAATCTCCAAAAGAACGCTCGAACCAAGAAACCGCATAATACTGAGGATCGAAAATATTAATATCTACAAACGAAGTAGTACCTTCTAATAAGGGAAGTGCTAATTTAAAATAGGCCCAGCCAGCTAGTAGAATTATAACCTCTGGTATTTTTGTGCTCCGTAAAACAAATTTATATAAACCAACAAATAACAGAATTTGCAAAATCAATAACAGAAAATCGATGTAAAAAATCGGTTTCACTATAGATGGCTTATAGCCTTGTTCTAGCTGTATTTTACAGACTGGGTTCCCGTTAATTTCTACCGTATATCCATTAATACTTGCATCAATAGAGCCTATTTCAAAAGCACCATTTTGTATAATTTTAGGGTTATAGCCAGATTGGATAAAAGAATTACTTACTGGATATTTCCTGTAAAGATCTATTAATGCAAAAACCTCAAACGATTTACTTTTGTAATTAACAACCCACTTTCTAACAATAAATTGGCCGTAATACGTATCTATAAAACTATACCTGTTCTTAGTTGCAACATCGCTGTAAGCAGGCACAAATTGAAAATCTGACCAATACTCAAGCTTGCCATTATTAAAAATAAAGTACGGGTAAGCAGTTGAAGGAGTTTTGGTTAAAGTAACGTTCCCGAACAGTGATAAACTATCCAGAATAGGAATCATATCTAATTCCTGTTTAAATACCTGCTTTTTTATAGATTGTTCTACAAACTTCTCATTTCTCTCGATTAAAGCAAATTGTTCTTCTACCCACCACCTTGCTAAAAGCGTGATTAGAATAAGAAGAATTATTGAGAATAGAAATTTATTATTTTTCACTGCTAAACCATATACTAAATTGATTTTACCACGAATTTAATGGAGATAGTTATAAAGGAATAGGAAAACACAAATAAAATGGTCATTCTGAACTCGTTTCAGAATCTAAGAGTATTATTTACATAGACCTTGAAATAAATTTAGGATGACTATCCTTATACTTTTCTTTTAATTAATAACGTATCTAATATTTGCCTTTACCTAAGCAATAATTTAACCAACTTTATTTTCCTTTTTAGCTGCGGGCCTACTTTGTTTAAACCACAAATAACCAACAACAGCAACTAGTAAATAGGGGGCAACAAATAAATACATTATGCCAAAATTTAGCGTAGATGCCAGTTGCTCTTGGCTGCCATTACTTACATTGGTTTCGAGCGTAGCCCTACACATAGCACATTGTGCCATAGAATTGCTTAAGGATAGTAAACTAACCACAAAAAATAAAACAAGTGTTTTTATCTTAACCATAGTGCAAATTTAGATTAATCTATTAGCTAAGGTGTTATTCTAATAATGATTTTAGAAAATAATTATTAAGCCTACATTATACGTTGTTATTACTCGAGGCGTAACTCTAAGTCGCACCCCGAGTTTAAAACAAATAAGCCAATCCTTGTTAGCAACAAATACCATTTTATTTTTTGATATCTAACACTCCAGTAGTATATTTAATATTATAAATTTTTATAATATTAATTTTTTAGCCTTATGAACAATCAAACAATCAAACAATCAATCAATCAATCAAATTTAACTATCTGCGCATCTTTAAAGTTGCGTTTTT
>CAZQWZ010000005.1:0-31713 GCA_964596935.1 uncultured Roseivirgaceae bacterium | reverse complement strand
AAACCATAAACAAGTTGTTAATTTAAAACAACAACCTTGTGAAACTTAACAACTAAGCATTGATTCAAACTTGTTCATGTTCTCTCCTTTCTCAAAAAGAATTAAGCAATCTGTTTTTTCTCCTGCTTTGGTAACGTAATATCCTGGATATTTTTTCCCATAGTCACTCAGAAGTTTATCTTCAGGAGTAACAACATCATACTCATCATTAGCAGGAGGTTGTGCAAACGCCATTAAGGGAAATACCAAAAAGGCAATTAGTGCTTTAATTTTCATAATGCTACTTTTTACGTTTTTCTATAAACTTATCCATCTTAGAATCATTCTCTTTTTGTAATTCTGCAAGTAAATCAGCTCCCGTTGGTGCGTTTACCACAGCGGCCAATTCTTCTATAGTTTTAAATCCAGGCTCATTTTCCGACTCCCACTGAGGTGACTTATAAAAACCAAGGTTCCCTGATCTTATTGGGTATTTCATTTTAACACCTTTCTTTTCATTCACAAATTCTGTTGCCACAACACTTAAATTAACTTCTAAAGAAGCTGTGTACTTGCCTCCTGATAAAGAATAATTATACACTGGAACGGCACTATAGGTAACTATCATTTTATATTTTGTTGTTGCCCAGTCATCAACCTTACCAAACTTTGATTCCTTATAAGGAATTGTTTTTAAATCTACAATCTCAAACACATCGGTATTAAATGTTTCGTTCATGGTTGCTACAAATTCCTCTGCAAGAGCCGCTAAATCATCTTTCATAGATGGCAAGCTGCCACTTAGCCTTAGCTGAGATGATGCCGAAGTTGTACTACTTGGTGCTTCTTCTTTTGTTCTAACAGAACCAGAATTAAAAACTACAGCTACTTTAAAACCTTCAGATTTATATCTTTCAAGTTTAGATCCAAATTTTTCTTTCTTTGCAGGCACATTGGGCTTATCCGAGGCAATATCTGCACTTGGCGAAGTTGGCCTATCTGCAAAAAGAGCTTCTGCTTCTGCTTTCGCTGCTTCTTGTGCTGCTGCCGCATTCTTCTGAGCGTCTGTCGTCATAAGACCTTTGATCTGGCCAAATGACATGCCTGCAATCAGACAAAATGCTAGGGTTAATACGTTTCTAGTTTTCATAATTGTTAGGTTTTTGTTTAAATTAAATATCTTCCTAAGATAAAATATCTTATTTTCTAAAATTCATCATTCTTTGTGAACGACCCTAAAAACTTTGTGAACGACCACTATTTCTTTGTGAATGAATTTTAGGCGCGCCTAAAAATTGAAGAAAAACGATTTTTTTACCAAGTCAACAAATTTGATTAAGTGATTTGTGGAGACACAAACCATGGGGAAAGCAGTAAACTAAGAGAAAATAAAATAGCCACGACTTCATGAATAATATTCGTGAATTCGTGGCCATTTTTTAATATAAAAAATTATAAAGGCTATATAGCTTTCAGTTCTTTTTTAACAAAAGCCATTAACTCTTTGATGTATGATCTACTAAAATCAAACTTGATATTGGCTGCTTTATATATTTCTGGAATAGATTTAGTGTAGCCTAATTCAAGGGCAGCCTTATAGCCTTCGAGCCCTTTAGCTTTATCTTGCTTATAATTTTTCCAAACAGCGATGGCTCCTAATTGCGCCATGCCATATTCGATGTAATAAAAAGGCACTTCGTATAGGTGCAATTGCTTTTGCCACAGATAATTTTTGTTTACATCTAAGCCATCCCAATTAGTGATGGTATCTGAAAAAGAAGCAAATATTTTTCCCCAAGCCAGTTTTCTATCTTGTTGAGAATGGTTTGGATGTTCGTAAATCCAATGTTGGAATTTATCTATGGTAGCAACCCAAGGCAGTGTTTCTATAAGTTGCTCTAAGTGCTCTCTTTTTGCTCGTTTTAAGTCTTGCTCATTATCAAAAAACTCATCCCAAGCATCCATACTAATTAGCTCCATGCTCATAGATGCCAACTCGGCCACCTCCGAAGGAGTATTTTTAAAATCGTTTAGCTCCAACTTATCGGCTAAAAATGCGTGAACCGCATGGCCTCCTTCGTGCATTAACGTAACCATATCGCGCAAAGTAGAAGTTGAGTTCATGAAAATAAACGGAACTCCTGATTCTGCCAACGGGTAATTATAGCCTCCTGGTGCTTTCCCTTTGCGAGATACCAAATCCAAGTGCCCCATTTTATCCATGGTTTGCAAACACTGCCCAAAGTATGGGTCGATTCGGTTAAAGCAAGCAATGCTTTTTTGCAGCAAATCTTCACCTGATTCAAATGCTTTTAACGCACTCTTTCCTTCAGAATCCACCGCTTTATCCCATGGTTTTAAGTTTTCAACTCCCAAGCTATTTTTACGTTGAATAGCCATTTCGTTTAGCATAGGCACAACTTCGTGCTGAATAGAGTCGTGCATATCAAAGCAATCTTGGGCGGTATAATCAAACCTACCCATAGATTTAAACTTATAATCACGGTAGTTAGCAAATCCTGTATTGGTTGCCACCTTATGCCGAATGGCAATTAGCCTATCAAATAATTTATCAAGTTCCTCTTTATCCTTTAGTCTTCTGGCAGAAATTAAATTATACACTTTCTTACGATGTGTTCGATCCGTGCTTTGTAATTCAACCGCTGCCTGTTGCATCGTTAACTCTTCGCCATCAAGTGTGATAGACATTGCCCCAGATATTTGCCCGTATTTCTGCGACTCTGTTTGCATATCAGTAAAAAGGGGAATGTTCTCTTCTCTAAACAATTCGATTTCTTTCTGAATTTCTCGAATCATTATTCCATATCCAGGCTCATTCTTGACTTCCTTCAAAAAAGCACTAGCAACAATTTTATTATTTAAAGCATCTGAAATGGGTGCTATTTGAGGCTCTATATTTTGCACAAAATCATTAAAATGGTCTCGAATAGATTCATTTTCCGTATCGCATGTCATTTTAATATAACGCCAGGCCATATCTTCCGATACTACTGCACCCAACTCGCTGCTATCTTTAAACCACTGGATCAACTCTTCTTTCGAATTAATCTCTTTAGTTAAAAGTGCATCAAAATAAGGCTTGAGTGCGCCCCAAGTAGTTACTTTAAATGATTTATCAAAAAAATTTCTTTCCATTATAATTAGATGTTAGATTATTAGATTTAAGACACAAGACTGTTAGATATAAGATGTTAGATTATTAGATATAAGATAGAGATTCTTCGGGCGAAGCCCTCTAAATAATGCTCGTTTTTTTTCTGATGTCTGATCTCTAATAATCTAACTTACCCAATTTTAACTTTTACATCATCGGTTAATGGGTGGGAAACACAAGGCAAGATGTATCCTGCTTCAATTTCTGCTTTCGATAAGCCTTCTTCTTCATCCATTTTAACTTTGCCCGAAACGCATTTACCTCGGCAAGCAGTACACAAACCACTTTGGCAAGAATAAGGCAAATCAATATCCATATCTAACGCTGCATCTAAAATGGTGGTTTTAGGGCCTACTTTTACTTCAAATTCTTCATCATCGTAAAGAATAGTTACCGTTTGCTCTTGCAATTCATCTGATGAACTTTTAGCAGTATCCTTATTAATTGTACCGGCCACAAAGCTCTCTTTAAAAATTTTTTCTGCAGGTATTTTTTGCTTTGCCAGTAATGTTTCTACATTATTCATCATCCCTTCTGGGCCACACATAATATGCGTGGTTTTGCTAATACCCCAATTAGGAATACGCTCAAAAAGATCGGTTAACATATCGTGATTTAGCAAGCCCGATGGCCCTTGCCACTCTAAAGGAGCATTGTCTAAAATATGAATTACTCTAAACCTACCTTCGTGTTTAATCGCTAAATCTTGAAAGTCCTCCTTAAATATGATTGATTCAATATCTCTATTAGCGTAAATTAAGGATATAATGCTGTTGGTTTCTTTTACCAAGACCGATTTAACATGCGACATAAGAGGTGTAATGCCGCTGCCTCCAGCAAACATTATAATGTGGCGTTTGTTGCTTTCTTTAAACTCCGTTGTAAAATGCCCCATGGGTTCCATTACTTTCATAATGTCCCCTACTTTTGTAGTATCATTAAGGTAATTAGACATTAAACCGCCATCAACACGTTTAATAGTAACGGCCAAATTATCATCGGTATAGGGCGATGAACTTAATGAATAGGATCTACGTACACTTTTACCTTCAATATCAGAAATTAAGGTTAAGAACTGCCCTGATTTATATTCAAATTTTGGAGTTGGCTGAGCAAAAACGATACTAATTGCATCAGCAGTTTCCTTAACTACTTCGATTACGGTTAATGAATGGTAATGCTCGTTAGCACCTTCTTTTTTCTTCTTCTTTTTAAAAAACCTGAATGCCATTTTACTCTTTTTATAAATTTAACCAATATGAAAACTTAATAACAATTGCTCTGTTTTTTACTGTAAAATCAGTTGGTAAATAATTATCGGTGTACACAATAAACAAATCGGAAACAGGTGCAAAACGCCACTGAAATCGTGCGTTTATGTTTACATTATTGGCTTGCTCATTATATTGCACAAAAGTAGTAAGGAATAGGTTATTTGTAAAGGTTAAATCTAACCGTGGCCCAATTAGCCAAAAACTATTACTATTATGTGGTTCGGGTAGTTGAACATCGTTATAAACTGCCGACACAAAAAAACTACCATAAGGTCTAAACCTATATCCTATTTCTGCAGATGTATTTAGTCTCAATCCATTATAAAATCCACCATATTCTCCTCTTACAGAATAAATAAATGCCCTTCTGCTATCTGATGTAAAAGATATATTTGCAAAATTCCAGGTATAGTTAGACCCAGCGAGTAAAGGTTCTCCTCCAGTTCGAGTTGGGTCAAAATCATTTAATAAATGTGTAAATTGCTGATTTACTGAAGCCGTCAATCTGCTTGTGTTCATAAATGCAAATGCAACATTAGCATCTGCAGATCGATCGCCTAATGGCCCATTCCTAATTAAGGTGTATCGTAGGCTAACTCCGGTACGAATAGTAACTAATGATTTTTGTTTGGGATAAAAGATATATTGGGTTCTAAAAGAGCCAATGTCAAATGTTCCTTTACGTGGCACAAAACCTACTTCTGCATTATATCCATTCCCTATATAATTATGAAAATAATTAATATCCCAATGCCTTGTGCGGTATCCAATAAATGTGCCTTGCGAGATGGCATCTTTCTTTTTTATAGGATCGAATGAGGCATGTAAATAAACATTGGCTACCCACTTATTATCGGGCGTTGCAAAATTAAAGTCGATACCTGCTACCCTATTAAATGCCGAAGTAGCATTGGTAGAATCCGCTGGGTTAAAATCAGTAGCCTGCCTATTAATTAGGATGGCACCGATATTTGACCTAGTCCATAATTGCCTTTGAATTACAGCAGCAGTATAATTTTGTCCTGCAAGGTTAGACCCGCTATTTAAGTTTTCCGCTCCTGGTAGTACGGTTCCTTTAACAGCCGCTGTTTGCATATTCATAAGGCCTATGCGCCAATCTTTATTTATTCTGCCGCTTAATCGAGCACCAAAAACAATGGGCACAGCCGTGCTGCGTCCACTCGTATCTTTTGCTATGCCAATTCTTCTACTAAAAAAAGCGCGTGAAGGTGGAAATCCTGACCTCGCATACAAATCACTATTTTCCAGAAAAAACTGACGCCTTTCCGGGAAAAAAAGTTCGAACCTATCAAGGTTTACAATTTGTTGATCTACTTCTACTTGCGAAAAATCGGGGTTTACAGTTAAATCTAATGTTAACGAAGAAGATACGGCTATTTTGGCATCTAACCCTATTTTTCCTGATTGCTCTGAGCGAGTATCTGCTTCATAGTTTTTAACCGCTTGCCCCAATACATAAGGGATGATCGAAACATTGGGCTTGGGAGGCGGAGGAGGTTCGTTCCATACTAATTTACCTGCAAAGGCTAAATTACTAGTTCTAAATTGCTGTGGCACGGCTGTCCAGCTCGAAACTTCATTGTTTTTTACATCGTTTCGGGCAAATTGAATATTCCATTGGGTAAGGTTATCTTTGTAGCGTAAGGTTTTAAATGGAATGGCTATTTCTACTATCCATTTATCTTCAAACTTGGTAACCTCTGAGTACCATTTATTATCCCAATCAGTATTAACCTCTCTGGCATTTGCTATCAAGCCTTCGCGCTGCACATTATAAGGAGAAATACTAAAACTAAACCCATTCGTTTTATCATTAAACGGATCGATGGAAATTGTTACATTTTCTGTAACAATCCAATTCCAGTCTCTTCGCAACGATTCTACTAAGTATTTACCTGGGGTGGGGTCGTGGCATACAATTCCAAAATACATGTAATTATCATCAAAAGTCATTCTAACCTCTGTTTGCGAAGTGGCAAAATTATTATCAACGGGGTGCGATAAATAAAAATCTTTGGCTACATCCGACTTGTTCCAAACTGGCTCATCTAAAACACCATCCACTTTAATTTTTTCTAAAGATTTACTAATACTTACCTTACTTTCAACAGGTGGGTTTTGTGCCTTAACGCTACTAAATATAAGGCTAGAAAAAACAAATAGAAAAAATATTTTTTTCATTATATACTACAAATGGTTAGCAATACCAACATTCCTAAGTTGGCAAATAAACTATCCGGCAAAATTAACATTATCGTATAGTAAAGTAGTTCCGCTCATCAAATATCAATATTTTTGTAACTTTATTTTAAATTACATTATATGAACTCCTTGCAAGCTGTTTCTCCTATTGATGGGCGTTATTCTAATCAAACATCTGTAATTTCTCCCTATTTCTCAGAATTTGGATTGATAAAATACAGAGTAAGAATTGAAATCGAGTATTTTATTGCGCTTTGCGAATTACCACTACCTCAACTTTCTAGTTTTAACTCTGCTAACTATAGTAATCTACGAAAATTATATACTGCATTTTCAGAAGCAGATGCTAAACGCATAAAAGAAACAGAAAAAGTAACCAACCACGATGTAAAAGCCGTGGAGTATTTTATTAAAGAAGAATTTGATGCGCTGGGATTATCAGAGTTTAAAGAATTTATCCATTTTGGACTTACCTCTCAAGATATAAATAATACCGCCATCCCCCTCTCTTTAAAAGAAGGGATTACCAATGTTATTACTCCTTTAATAAATCAAGTAGATAACTTAATTTATACGATGGTGGAGCTTTGGGATGAAGTGCCTATGTTGGCTAAAACTCACGGGCAACCGGCTTCGCCCACCTTATTGGGTAAAGAAATGGCTGTTTTTCATGCCCGTATTAATGGGCAGTTAGAGGTACTAGAAGAAATACCTTATGGTGCCAAATTTGGTGGGGCTACTGGTAATATGAATGCACATTATGTAGCCTACCCCAACCAAGATTGGGATGAATTTGCAGACAGTTTTGTGCAAGAAATATTAGAGCTATCTCGTAGTTACCCTACCACTCAAATTGAGCATTACGACCACCTTGCCGAGCTGTTTGATTGCTTTAAAAGGATAAATACCATTCTGATAGATTTCTCTAGAGATGTGTGGCAGTATATATCAATGGGGTATTTTACCCAAAAAATTAAAGCAGGTGAAATTGGTTCATCAGCTATGCCACATAAAGTAAACCCGATAGATTTTGAAAATGCCGAAGGCAATTTGGGTATGGCAAATGCTATTTTAGAGCATCTTTCTGCCAAATTACCTATTTCTAGATTACAACGCGATTTAACGGATTCTACCGTATTACGAAATGTAGGTGTGCCCTTAGGGCATATGGTAATCGCTTTTAATAGTTTGCTAAAAGGTATTGGCAAACTAGAGCTAAACCAAGCAGCCATTAATGCCGACCTTGAAAACAATTGGGCGGTTGTTGGCGAGGGTATTCAAAACATTTTGCGTAGAGAGGGTTTCCCAAAACCTTATGAAGCTTTAAAAGACCTTACACGCAAAAACGAAAAGATAACACAAGAATCTATCTCAGAATTTATTGATGGGTTGGCAGTAACTGATGAAATAAAAAAGGAGCTAAAAGCAATAACTCCTTTTAATTATGTGGGGAGGTATTAGATTTTATGGCTAAGTTCTAAACAGAACAGCAATTTTGTGTTTTAGGATAAACACATATTGCTATTTACTAAAAGCTCAAAGAGTGTCATTTCGTAGTGCAACGCCTGCCAGCCGCAGGCAGGGAGAAATCTTTGCCACTTATAGTAATTGGCGACATAGCTAAGATTCCTTTGGAATGACTTGCAGTGGTGGTTTTAATGGAATAATAAGCATTTTTATTTTAGCTTTGCTATTTAGAACTTAGCCGATTTTATTTAACGCTTCTTCAATAATTACCTCCATTTCAACTGAAGGGTCTGGAAGATCAGAGTTTATTATATAACCTTTGGCATCAATTAATATATAGGTTGGAATTCCAGTAATAAAGTACTTATCTCTAAATGTTGTCATTCCATTTTCCATTACTAATTCAGTTCCATGATTTTCTTTATTTGTTTTTAGTGTATAGCTTCTCCATTTTTCTATGTTTTTGTCAACTGAAATCATTAAAAATTTGATATTGGCATTGTTCTTATACTTTTTTGCTAACTCTAAATAAGCTGGCCTATGTTCTAAACAAGGGGCACACCAAGTTGCCCACGCATCAATAACTACTAGTTTCCCTTTAAAATAAGATAATTTAAGTATAGAACCATCCAGTTTTTTTGCCTCGAAATCAAAAGCCACTTCTCCTTTTCGTGTTGAGAAATAATTTTGTAGTGTTTTATCAAGAATATACTTGTACTGATTATTTGTCTCTGCAGCAACAGCCTTTTTTATATCATCTGCAATAAACATCTGTTGGTGCTTTACCCAATAATCAGGACTTTCTAGCAGCTCTCTTAAGTAAATAATTTTTAAATAATTTGATAGATCTATATTTTGGCAACTCTTATCGATGAAAGAAGTAAACGATTCTATATTTCTTATAGAATCGTTAGATTTTAAATATTCAATTTCAAACTTATAAAGTAAATTATTAGGGAGTGTTTTAATGTAATTATTACTAATATCGATGTTATTTATAAAATCAAAAAAAGAATTGTCGGCTGAAAATTTACGTATAATTCTTCCATAGAAAAATAAGAAGGAAAACGTTTTTGCCTGGTTATGATAGTTTAATATTTCATATTCAGTTTGGCTAACTCCTCCTCTACTGTCTTCAATTGTAACTTTTCTCGCTTGAATTAAACTGTCAAATAAATTCGTAACCTTTTTAGATTCCTTACCGCTAAAAATTAAATTGCCATATTTAGAAAATAATGCATTTATACTTGCTGTAAAATATTTTTCGAGCGAATCTGCTACACTATTGGTTTTAATTAAAGTAGAATCTATTATAATCACCTTATCCATTTCAGGTGTTAATATGGATAAATATGAGTTAGCACTGTTACTAGATTTTAAAGAGGCATAAACAGGATCTACCAACTTCAAATCAATTTTTTTTAAATATTTCGTGCTGATTTTTGCTAGCACTTGGTTAGTTACAACATTTGTAATAATCACTGTATCAAGTTCTGCATTATTACTACTAACACTTATATATGATCCTCTCTTGGTATTACAAGTAAGTAATAATACTGGAGCTAATAGTAATATAGCCAATTTAAACAGATGCGATTTAGACATATTGATTTTTGTATTAAATAGGCAACAATCATACAACTAATTACTTAGTTTTAAAATCAATTAGACTACTCCCCAGCATTTTGTTCATCCGTATTTACATAAAACACATTAACAGAATCATATTTTGTAACATACTGTTCTGATAATTTAACAAGTTCAAGTGCGTGCTTATCCAACTCATTAGCCCAAAACACAATTACCGTTGGTTTATTTTTATCATACTTAATTTCACTAGGAGATAGAGGAATGTATAAGCTTAGCTCATCAAGAATTGTTGTGCCAGACAAGTATTCCTTTCTTATTGGATCAGTAGGTGGATAAGTATCGAATGTGCCTTGTTTATTCCAATACCACTCATATTTACCTTTCTTTTTTCAACTGGCACATAGCAATTGGCATATAAAACTTCCAATTCACCCTCTTTATTATAATACCTAAATTGAAGTGGTTGATATAAATCGTGGCTTAACTCATCATTATTGAGCGAATCTAAATAAGTATCAAACTTAGCTCTATCAAGTTTAAGGATGTTACCATTCTTTATGTTGAACTTCCCTCTGGCAATTTCTATTATTTCTACATCCGACAAAGCTCTGGGCTCTATAAACCCAAGTTTAGTTAATGAGGGTGAGCAGTTTGAATGAAAAACGATAAGCACTCCAACAAAGAAAAATCTAAAAAAAACTCATGTTCTCATTTTTAAAAGCTCCAATTTCGATTCCACGTATCTATAATATCAAAGGATACTTTATAGGTGGCATTGGCCTTGCCTATATTAGAATCTGCCGCTACGCCATACATACCAATGCGTAACCTGCGCCTTTTGCCTAATTTAAAAACACGCTCTAACCCAAGGTAAACCTCCGCCATCTGAAAATCGTTTTCTTGCACTCGTAAGGCTCCAGCACCGAGAAGTGTGCGTATGCGTAATTGCTTTACAAACGGAATAAAATTCATAATAGCTCCATTAAAATGATGCACATAATGCATTTCTATAAATGCTTGGGTGGTATTCATAGCGGTATCTAATAATTGAAACGATTCTAATCCATTTGAAAATAGTATCATATCAGATTGCCTAAATCGTTTTTGATCAATAAGCTCTACCGATTTACTATTTAAGAACTTGCCCGTTTTAACGGTGTATTTGGAGTTGCCCATGGCACCCAAAATAATATCTTGAGATAATTCAAATTCCATAAAATCAAAATCTACCGTACTGCCTAAAAGGCCATTCCAACCCTTTTTATAATAGACCTTTAAAGTTGGATATGCACTACCCAAAACTCTTTTACGATCTGGTTCGGTTATAAACTTTTGAAAGGGCGTATAGGCAAACCAAAACTTGGTTACTGCCGTTCGGTAAGGGTCAAACTGTAATGGCTCATTATCCACCAAGTATTGATCTATCCAATTTCCAAATTCATAATCTTCGAACGAGCGGTAATAGTTTCCTGAGAGAGAAGCATGTGCGTAAAATCCATTAAATAATTCTTGCGAAAAATACACGGCATAACTATCGTTAAGCACATAATTAGATCGGCTTATTTGATTAAGGTACGCATCATTTGGGTTTACAGATGTAAATCTTCGGCCAATATCCAATTGCACAAATAGCTGACGATAAGGGTCTAAAATGGCATACACACCTCCTCTCCCTTTTACATCTTTATTACGAAAACCAATATCACCAGACCCATACAACCAAATCCATTTCCCATTATTAAATCTTTTAGAATAGTTTACATATTGGCCAATTCGCCAACCTCCAATTATTTCAAGGTCGAGCATACTTGGCAGGCTTGCCACTGATAAGTATGTTTTCTTTTCGTGGCTTCGCCAAGCAACACCATCATACAAAATATCGGTAAGTTTTAGTTTATTAAATTCTGTTTCAATAGAATCTTTATACTCCTTTTTATTATGGGCAGTTTTTATGCTATCCATTTTTGATACTAACCGCTGCTCTTCAAAAGTTAATGGTTCTACTCGTGTAGATGACCAATAGGTTGAATCTCGTTCATAAGCTTCTTTGGTAGTAACGGACACTTCATTGGTGAAGAATTTTGCTGGGAAGGAAAAGTTTGGCTCATAATCAGAGTAATGCATAATGGTTTTGCCTTTAAAAGTTTTCTTCCTGCCCATTTTAGTTTCATATATAAACTCTTGCCTTGTAGGAAACCAAACACTATCTGCTACGGCAGTATAATTCTGTTTAATTTCGAATACATCGTAAAATCGAAGGCCTGATTTGTAGATGGAAAAATCCAGTCGATTGATGTTCCAAATTCCATCGTTTATATACAAATTACCTTTAACGGTTGAGTTTCCTTTTTTTCGGGGGATTACCTTTATGTTATAAATAACCTGTCCATTTTCGGTAATTATATCTTCTAGTTTGTATTTGTAAGCAATAATAGCTGTTTTGCTAATAGGCGAAATTATTGGAGCCTCTGCAATTCCTTTTAACGAAACCGTGTTGCGGTAAAAGTTGAAATCGTTTTCTCCAAATTGAGGGATAAATAAACTTTCGGTAGCACCATACCTGCTATAACCACTGCGCTCCTCTTTATATTTTTTAGGAGGCATAAAGTTCAACGTCATGTTCATTTCAATTAAACTTAACCCTTGAATGGTATCTTTTAATCCCATGTTACTTTCATATTCAGCCAGTATATCCGTGTTGGATGGGTTGTCAAAATCCTCCATTGGTTGTTGCTGCTTAACCTTTACCACTTTTTCTTCGGTGGCTTTTACATACACCTGTACACGCAAACTGGTTTGTTTAGCTAAGTATTTCTCCTTATTCTTAATCACCATTTCAATGATTTCATAAGCAGGATCTTTACGCTTAGATTTAATTACTATTTGTTCTAGTTGGGTTGTAGATAATTCTAACCACAAATTCCTTTGCAGATCATCTTCCCCAATAATTACATCTAAGGTTTTGTTGGTATATCCTATAAAAGAAAATACGAGTTCGTAATCTCCAGGAAGGAGATCTAAACTATAATGCCCATTTTTATCTGTTGAAGTACCCTTTTCAAGGTTTTTTACAAAAATGTTTACAAAGGGGATGGGTACGTTCTCATCATCATAAACGTAACCGCTTAGAATTTGGGCATTGAGATTAGACAGAAGCAACAAACTAATAGTTAGAGTCAAGAACAGCGTTCTTGTAAACTTTCTATTCATTCAAATAATTAATGGTTAATAAAATCCCAAGCCAATTTTTGTGCAATATATTGTTTCTATAATTAAATACAAACCTTGCTCACTTATTTTGAGCTATACCTCTACCGGATAGTATTAAGTCAAGCCTCAAACTTTCGAACGTTCTGCTTAATTCGGTTCAGCATTTCATTGCCACTCAATAGATTCCAAAATAAATTCGGATGACTTGCTTGAAACTGCAAGTTCGACTTAACACTAGTATATTAAACCAAATAACCATAATGGTATATTATTTAATACACCAATTTCCACATCGTCTTTAACTAAAAAGGAATTGGGTACACCTTGAATTTGCTTATGTGTTTTGTTCTTTCCTCCGATTTCAAAATGATAGGTGTTATCAACTAGAAAATCGCCCTTTTCGGGGAGCGAAATTTGGTGAAATAAACTAAGATGCTGAATGAAAAAGGTTTCTCGAATGTTTCCCACATTTACGTTTTCAGAAGAAATTGCGTAGTTAAGGTTAGTGTTTCTAAGCCAAATTTTGTTGGGTTTATTAAGCACGCTTACGCTATTGCTTTCTTTATATAACGCGTGTATTAGTTTAGCCTTTTCTAATAACTGCAATGCCAACACCAGTGTGTTTCTATTAATTTCGATTTGCTTACTTAACTTAGCTATATTAGGTATAAAAGGAACATTGGTAGCAATTACATATAATAGCCGTTTAAACTTGGCAATATTAGTATAATCTATAGGAGCTACTGCAGGTAAATCGACATCTAAAATTAGGTTTATAGTGTTTAACACCTGCTGATAATACTCTAGCTCGTTATTTTTATAATAAGGATATGCACCAATTTTTAGGTATTTTTTAAGATATTGAAATGGTTTTATTTTTTGTGCAAGAGTTAAACTTATTTCAGCATGATTTTTAAGTATTTCGTCTAACTTAACTATTGGCAACTCTATTTTTTCATAAAATAATAGATACTCTCGAAATGAAAGTGATTTTAAGTTATAACTGATTGCTCGCCTACTTAAATCAGACTCTCCCTTATAAATATCTAAAATGGAAGAAGATGTAAATATTACTTGCAATTCAGGAAAATCATCGTAAATCAATTTTATCTCCCTCGACCAATTGGGGTATTTATGCACCTCATCTAGTAATAATAGCTTCCCTCCCACTTTTTGAAACTCTTCTGCTAAATCGTATAGCGAGTTTTTTGTAAAAAACAAATCATCTAGGGCAATGTAAAGCACCTTGTTTTTCTGCTGCTTTGCCAACTGTAATAACAGGGTTGTTTTACCTACACCTCTTGCCCCTAATATAGCATTTAACTGATTTTCTAAATTGATACCTGAAAACAAATAACGCTTAAAGTCTGTAGAAACGTTGTGTATTTTTTGCTGTGATTTTAAGAGAAGGTTATCCATTATGCTTATATTTAAAGCAAATATAATCTTTTTATGATTTTTGCAAAAGCACTTTTCATTGTTATTACAACTAATGAAGTCGAGGTTTTAGAAGTATTAAGGAATACTAGCAGAGTAGAAATAGAGATTTACCAAAGGGATCTCTTGTTGTATAACTAATAATTTGGACTCGGCTGAGCCCAAAGATTACCGAGTCTTACGCTCGATAATGACGATGATTTTGTTGAGCAATTACCATATAATAGGGTCTTTAATTCACTTGAATATCCCTCACCAATAACTGATTATGATGAAAATCATAAAGGGTTTTTTCACGCAGCTGGTAATAGGCTAACCAAAAATCTCTTAAAGAGCTAACGTAGTTTTGTTTGGCATTATCTTTTGCTAATAAAGCGGCATTTAAATCGGTAATAGAGATTTTACCAATTAAAAATAATTGCTTAGATATATTATACGCTTTTTGCGCAATTTCATCCGATTTAATTCTTGATTTTAATTGCTCACGTAACATATTAAAATTTCGAACCTGAATAATTATGTCTTGCTCAAACGTTTCTTCTTCTTGTTGTAAGGTATATTCAACTAATTTCATATTGGCCTCTGCTGTTCTCATTCTAGCCTTTTGCCTGCCCCAATCTACAATAGGCACATTCATTTGCAAACCTACGCGTAATCCTTCTTCTGGATTTTGATACACTTCACTTACCGATTGTCCTTGATTATTTAAACCATAAGCAGCTTGCAAATTCATATTTACTCCACTCGCTCTTTTTGCAATAGTAACTTCTTGTTTTGCCTCTAATATCCGCCTTCGGTAACTTACCATATCAGCCTTATTTTTCTGTGCTTCAGCCAAAGCCATCGTTTCATCTACACTAAATTCAGGAATAACCTCTGGTAACTCTAACTCAATAGCTACGTTATCTGAAAGGCCAATAAATGATTTTAAATTTAATGTGGTTGACTGTTGATCAACAGTTGCTTGAGAAACTGAAAGGTTTGAGTTTACCAAGTTAAGCTCTAACTGCAGCAAATCATTTTCAGTTATCTTACCAAGGTTATACCGGCCTTGTGCAATTTGATAAATGGTATCGTTACTATTTACATTTTTATGGGCAATTTCTAATTTAATCTGTGCTAAAAGCAAATCGAAAAATCGTCTAGTTGCATTAATTGAAATTTGCTCCAATTCTTCAAAATACTTTTTTTGAGACTCTTCATAGACCAAAGGTTTAATCATCTTATTCCATTTATAAGGATTGTACTGAAATATAGGTTGGTTTAAACCGATATTTAGCGGCTGGCCACTATACTGCGAATAATCCAAAATAAAATCATCGTATCTACTTAAATCTGTAGAAACGGAAACGATACCTCCCGTGGGCCCAATTACTTGGCTCAATCCCAATTTCATTTGAAGGGTATTATTATTAACCTCCCTAAAAATAACATTGCCATCAGGTTGCGTTACAGGAGTAACACTTTTATTAAAAGAAGGCAACATGCCACTAAGTACTAATTGTGGCGTATAATCAGATTTAAAAGTTTTATACTGCCAATATTGATTTTCTTTTCGTGTTTCGGCACTTAGCCATGCGATAGAGCTTGACCGAGCCTTTTGAATTATATCATCTAACGAATAGGTATTTGTTTGAGCAAATGAATTTGAAACAAATAAAATTGCTACAAACAGTAAAGCTGAATATTTATTCATGTCGTAAAGAAGTTATAGGGTCTTGTTCTGCTGCTCTTTTTGCGGGTACAATACCAAAAACTAAACCCACAGTTGCAGCAACACCAAAAGATAAAATGATTGAAAAGGGAGATATGATGGTTGGTATTTCTGCTATATTCGAAACAATAGCAGCCATTGAAACACCTAAAATTACTCCTATAACTCCTCCAGAAACACTAATCATTACAGCCTCATTTAAAAACTGCATAACAATGTCTTCTTTACGAGCACCTATGGAAAGCCTAAGTCCAATTTCTTTAATGCGCTCCATAACCGATGCTAGCATTATATTCATAATACCTATACCGCCTACTAATAAAGAAATACCTGCAATGGCACCTAAAACAAAATTGAAAATATCGTTTGTCCTTTGTTGTTGTTTAAGTAGTAGTTCAGGTATGGTTATTTCATAATCAATTACTCCATAATGTCTTCTTTCTAAATATCTGGATATTACTTCAGCAGTAGGTGTTAACATGTCTGTTTCACTTACTTGAACCACCAATCTATCTATTTGGTGGTAGTTTTCTCTTGGCTTACTTTCCGCTTCTTCTGCCTCACCACCCATCCTAAACATCATCATTCCCCCACTAGAACTATTGGCGGCTCTAATATTTGCCTCTGTAATTAAATCTCGATTTTTATAACGAACCAATACAGTTTGAATGGGTGTATATACATCCATATTATAATCTCGGATACCTAATTTAGAAATACTGGCATCTGATACAAACCTCTCTTCTAACACGCCAATTACCTTTAACCAAACGCCTCCCATTTTTATAGATTTCCCTATGGGGCTTTCCGTTGGAAAAAATTTGACTTTAATGCTATTACCAATAACACAAACAGGATCTCCGCGTTGCAACTGGTCATCATTAAAAAGACTCCCAGTAGTCAATTTAAAATTGGTCATCTCAAAATAGTTAGGTGTAACACCCACCAACTTTGCAGACCTTCTTCTCCCATTTTTAATGAGGTAGGTTTCTATTAAAATTTCGGGGCTAATTTTGGCAACAGCGGGTATCATTTCTATCAAACCATTAACATCTCTTAAGGTAAGGCCTGGTGAAAATTTCTCCTTTTCACTTGATCCCATATTTTCCTTTAGGTCAACTTCTGATTGCCTTACAATAGGTGTAATAACAATGTTATTTACACCCACCAATTTAATTTGATCAAGAATTTCTTGCTGAGCACCATTGCCAATTGCCAGCATAGCTATTACAGCTGCTACCCCAAAAATGATACCCAATGCGGTTAATAACGACCTTAGTTTATTTGCTAAAACTGAATCTAAAGCAACATAAACATTTGAAATATATCTTTCGGTAAATAAGCTTTTAAACCTCATTTTTCAGTTTGCTTTTTTTCGCCTTCAACTTTGGTTTTGGACCCTTCTCTCTTTTTGCCACCAAACTGCCCGCTTCCTCTTTTCATTTTACCATCTGCAGGTATTGTTATCACTCGCCCATCAGGCAAAGTCATTGTTCTTCCCGCTGGTTTTACTACTTCTACCTCCTTAACAATATTTCGTTTGCCATCTAATTCGGGTAGTAACTTAATATCATCATCATTGTCGCTTGGCATTGATAAGTATAATCTATCTCCTTCTTTAACTCCATTAATAATTACTACCTCGTTCATATCGTTATCACCAATTTGAACCTCTTGCTTAACTATAGAAAGTCCATCTTTTAGAAAAACATAAGTGATTGAATCATTTTTAGAATGCAAACATTCCAATGGTACATAAAGGGCAGTCTCTATTGAACTAATTATGATTTTATTGCTAGTGGTCATGGATGGCCGTAAAAGAGCATCTCTGCCATCGATTTGAATATTAACTTGAAAAACTTTAGCATCTGAATTTGGGCGTTGCTCGCCCACATTAGCCACCTTAATCACTCTACCTGTTAATTTTTTTTCAGGAAAAGCATCTAAGCCCAATTCAACTAATTGTCCATTCTTGATTTTCCGAACATCAACTTCGTTGATATAGGTTTTAGAAATCATTACCGATAAATCTGGCAAAGTGGCCACTACAGGATCCCAAGCACTAATGGTTGAGCCTTCTTTCATTGGCTTACCATCAAATCCCTTTTTATAAATAAGCATTCCATCTTCTGGAGCAGTAATGGTAAACTCCGTCATTAGATCTTTAAGGGCTTTGAGTTTATTTTGAGATTTGCGAAGGTTGGCACTCACTTCTTGCATCCGAGCCTTATTTTGCCTCTTTTTAATGCTATAATTTTCTTTGGCTTGGGTATAGGCTCTTTCTGCCTTTTTATAATTTATTTCATTTTGCTTTATGGTGGCAGGAGGCTCAAATTTGGACTGATCTAAAATAATTTGCTTTTCTTCAATAGTATATTTCAAGTTTACTAGTTCATCTCTCGATTGCCTCATTTGCAAAGTGGTATCCAATTCTATTTGTGTGTATTGCGAAAGTTCTTTCTCTACTTCAAGTTCAGCATCTTGCATTTTTGTCATTAGTTCCGAACGATCCAATGAAGCAATCCAGCCTCCTTTTTGTACTTGGGTGCCTTCTTCAACAATTTTATCAATTTTAACTTGGTATATTCTATGTTCACGTAGCTTTCTTGGCCCGTATATTTTTACCGAGTTTTTGGCTTCCAACTCTCCGGTTGTTTCTACTTCTACCTGAAACATGCCTTTTTCAACCGTAACAATAATGGCCGTAGCATCATCGCTTTTACCACCCTGTACTATAAAATAGCCTACAAGTAAAACTATAATAGTGCCAGCTCCAATTAATACTTTACGCTTCATTTATTGATTATTTTATTCTAATTTACCCCTATAAATAGGGCTAAACTTAACGCACAAAGCTAGGTTATATTATTACGGATTTATTTCCGCTTATATAATATTCTAACTTTTACAATGCCAATACTAAATTTATGATGATACTTAGTCTGAAAAAGTTCTACTTAAAAGAATCATTTTCATTAAAAATATTTCCAATGTACAATGACCTGAAACCCAAGCCAATGCGATATAACTAAATTATTAGTTGTTATAAAATATTGAGGGATTGCTCTTTTATTTTTTCCAACTCTTCTTTCATAACCACCACGTGTTTCTGTATTTCAGAATCATTGGCTTTGGAGCCAATGGTGTTTATTTCTCTGCCCAACTCTTGCGATACAAACCCTAGCTTTTTGCCAATAGGTTCTTGTAAATCTAATACTTCTGCAAAGTATTTTAGATGGTTGGCTAAACGAACCTTTTCTTCTGTAATGTCAAATTTTTCTATGTAGTAAACCAACTCCTGCTCAAACCTATTTTTATCAAGTTCTACTTCCAATTCGAGATTGTTGAGCGAAGATTTTATACGTTCTGCAACTCTTTCAGATCTGTTACCATCAATTTTTACAATTGCTTCAAGTTGGGCATTAATAGAAGTTGCATATTCCTTTAGTTTAATTTCCAATGCATTACCTTCTTGTATCCTAAATTTGTCACACTCATGTATTGCCTCTTTTACTAGTTGAGGAATACTCTCAGCAATTTTATCTGGCAAACTTTGGCTGTTAGATGATTTAAAAACTCCAGGAGCTTGCATCGCAAGCTTAAAAAGTTCTTGTTCACTCACTTTTACATTACTTCCTAACTGTTTATAAAGCTCAAAATATTTTTCAAACTGATCTTTATCTATTAATGTTTCTTGCGAAGATTCGCTTACAATATCAATAACCACCGATATTTTGCCACGAACAAGAAGGTCTGCTATCATCTTTCTCCATTCAATTTCTTTAGCACTAAACTGAGAAGACATCCTCAAGTTTATATCGGCAAACTTGGAGTTTAAAGTTTTAATTTCTACTGAGATAGTATATTCTTCTACTGTTTGGCTAGATAAGCCAAAGCCGGTCATAGATTTAGTCATAAATTGTGATTTATAGGTTGAGCTTAAAAATCGTGCCCCAAAGTAACATAAAATTTTGCATCTCCCACCTGATCATCCTCATAAGGAAATGCTAAATCAAATTTCATAAAATAGCCAAATATCATGCTGCGCATACCAATACCATAACCCATTAGCCAAGGATTTTTGAAAGTTTGTATATGGGCTTCAAAAGGAGTTTCTTTAATTATGATGGTACTAATGTTATTATCTTCTTTAAAAGGAGATATTCCTGTCCAGGATGAACCAATATCAAAAAAGCCTACCAATTGAAAATGCTTAATAAAACTAGAACCCACAGGGCCTGAGTAAAAAATGGAAGCAATAGGCATTCTTAATTCAAAATTTGCCAATAGCACATTTGCTCCATAAAAGGTGTTGTAATCATACCCTCGTAATGAAGTCACATGCTCTAGAAAATAAAGATTTTGATTCTCAACACTTGGAGCAGGAAGCCAAGGGCTGTTTTGAGCGTGCTCATTTTTAAACATCCAATTATCCATCCCACCTAGCAAATAATTATGCTTGTATCTACCAAAAAAGCTTCCGTAATATAACCTTGAAGCAAAAACTAAAGACCTATAAATTTTTTGATAATGCCTTAAGTCTAAACTAATATTATCAAAAGTTCTATCCCTATCCGATAAAGATTCGTTATGAACAAAGCTGAATTTAAACTTAGTGCCTTCAATCATATTTTGGCCAATAACAATCGAATTATCATACACCAATTCAGCCGTAATCCCTAAATAAGAATTACCAACATGTTCGGCTTTCGCAGAGTTTAAAGAAAGCACCACTGGATTTAAATCTTGGTACTTTGTATAGGTATATGATGGTTTTAATGAAAGCCTAGTTTTAGCTGTAAATGGCAGTGAAGCTGCAACTTCAATAGTGCTTTTAGCATATTTCTGCCTTATCTGATTAATATCTGGAACTTGATTTGGGTTATTTATCGCCCCATTATTATCAATAAACCAAGAACTACGCTCATACCTTGCAGAGTAGTCCACAAGGTTTTTCAAAAATTGATACTCTACATAAATATCTCCACTTTTAAAATCGGTAACAGATATCATAGCACCACTTGAAAATTTATGGTTGCCAAGCATATCATTCATTTGGGCTTCAAGTAATACACCAAATCCTCTAATGGGGTCAATTACCCACGATGTGGTAATATTATCTGCACTAACCGCAGGCTCGTAAATAAACGGCCCTTTAACTTTAGTTGAGTAGGTTATTCTTTTATAATTACTTAAAAATGAACCCGTCTTCTTTTTCTTTTTAACAACCTCTTTATCAAAAACATAATTATCGGTGTCTATCAATCCTGTATCATCGGTGTCTATTTCCTTTTTTGGTTCGACTTTAGCCGTGTCCTTCGCACTAATATTTAGCCTAACTTCAGGGGATTTATTTTTAATCACCAAGGGCCTCGAATTTCTTCTTTTAGCTGCTTGCAACCTTTTCGATGATAAAAAGTTAACCTGTTGTATTTGTTGCCGAGGAGTTAATGGAGTAAAAGAGGAATGAGAAAAATCGAAATCATCATCTAAAAACAATTGTTCTTTCTGCCCATTTAACGAAACGAACACAAGTATTCCTTTTTCAAAGTTAACATCAAAAGCCCTTATGTTTTTCGAAAAATTGCTCACTTGTAGGTATAAGCTATCCGACAAACTGTACCTAAACAAATTCGTAATTCCCTTCTGATCACTTAAATAGAAAATTTCTTTTTCATCTTTCGCAATAGGCGAAAAATCATAGCTAATGGTATTGGTTAACCTACTTACAACATACTTGGTAGTATCCAAATTAAATGTAAACACATTAAAATTTCTACTGAGTTTTTTAAAACTCTCTTCATCTATTTTAAGTGTATCGTTTGATCGGTTGGAGCTAAAAATAATAGTATTTGAGTTCGGAATAAAACTTGGATTTATATCATCAAAATAATCATTTGTTAATCGCCTGATTTTATTTCGCCTTACACTTAACAAGTAAATATCTGTTTTGCCAGCCCTGTTGGCACTTAATACAGCTAACCTACCATTGCCAGAAAAGCTAATTCTATTTATTTTATCTAAGTTTCGTAAAGGGCTATTAATTTTACTTTTGGTTTCGGTATCGTACAACCACAAGGAGTATTTGCCTTTTTTATACACTACAATACCTAGTGTGGTTTCATTTTGCCAATCTAGTAACGGAACGGTATTGTCAACTTTTTGATCGGTAATTTTATAGCCTTCATTAATAACCGTTATAGTCTTACCAGATTCAATATCCCTAATATAAACTCGGTACTCTCCATTTTCGTTGATGGCATACGCAAGTTTGGTAGCATCAGAGTTAAGTGCCAACGAGCTAAGATGCTCTTCCATTTTCAGCCTATGAATTGCTTTAGATTCGTCAGGCGGAACATAATATTTAGCAACTTGATTAGCCATGTTGGTATAATACTCCTGCCATTCTAACATTATTTGCCTAAAAGGAACACCCAATGTAAAAGCAATGCTCTTCTCTTCGCTCCTTGTCACCCGAACCAAATTCAAAATTTGGTTTACATTATTTTTTCCATATTTCTGAACAAGGAAATTCCACATGGATTGCCCTGCAAATACCGCCTCTTTATAGCCAAGTTTATTCAATTTATTAACAGCACCGCTGCTCATTAGATCTCTCACCCGATCATCCATTTCAACATCCCAACCTTTGGCTAAATAAGTAATGGCTCCATTCACAAACCAATCGGGCAAACTCATTAAATACGTGTTTTGCCACATATCAGAGAGGCTTCCGCCAAATAGCATGTCGTTTAATATTAGCTCGGAAAGCCCCATTCCCAACTCTTCTTTCAACCCAATCATTGTTCCTGGGTTGGCAATTTCAACGTAGGTGTTTATAAAATCGGTTTGCCCTCCTATTCGGTGAGAAGCACTATTTACACCTACATTACTTTGCTGCATTTCAGCAATAGAGTTGTAAATAAATATTTTGGCTTTAAAATAGGGACTGTAGCCAACTATATCAGTTATGCGTTCAAACTCTTCTTCTAAATATTCGGTTGCTTTTCGGGCAGACTTGCCCCCTTTGCCATAATAATACACATCAAAGTTTACGCTGCTGTAATATTTCCAGTCAAAATCGAGGTATTGAAGCCGGTTTTTACCAAATACTTCACGTGTTTGTTGCCCAAAAGCAAAAACAGTGGGTAAAACAATTAGTAAAAATAAAAAACTATATCTTCTCACGTATTAAAAATATACTCTGTTAATAAAACCTATTTACATTAACATCCTTATCTATTTCGCCATTATTACATAACCAATTAGCCAATTGATTTGCGAAATAGGGAGCCAAAGATACCCCTTTAGTTCCTAAACCATTGAATATTACCAATTGCTCTTGTTTATTGCTTTTGCCTAAAACAGGTCTTCTATCATTTACAGATGGCCTTACCCCTGCTTTATGACCAATAACTTCGTACTGTTTTATCAATAATGCTTTCAACTTTGTTTCAATCTCATTTCTGCCACTTTCCGTAGGCTCCCAACTTAAATCTTTATGATTATAGTTTGATCCAACCGTGCAGCTGCCCTCTCTTGGCATCACAAAAACACCTCTATTATATACTTTTTGCAACGGTAAATCAATTTTTACCTTCAACACTTCCCCCTTTACAGGTCTAAATTTAATTTCAGAGAAGTGTTTATTCGAACCACCTTCTACTCCATTACAAAAAATTACTTTGGTTGCTTTAATGTTCTTATAAACGACACCATTTTGAATAAAGTTTAAAGAATTGATGTCAAATTTTTCATTTATTACTTTATCCGTTTCATTTAACCAATTAGTAAGGCTATCTAAAAATGTATTTGTATCTAAATAACCCGAACCTTTTAATAGCAAACCTCCATAAGGATCATTAACAATACTTTCAGGTTCTGGTTTTGTAACCACCTGTTTTATAAAAGGAGCAAAATTACCATCAGCACTTTTGCCCTGCCACTCATTTTGTTCTTCTATACTAACAAAGGGGCGGTATATAGGCACTTGAAAGTAAAATTTAGCATTTAAAACAATCTCTGCTTTTTTGTAAAAATTAGTAAGAAATGGAAATAATTGATTTGCTTTCCACGTAAGCACCATTTTTCGGCCAGTTATTGGGTTTATTAAACCTCCTGCTACTCTAGAAGAGCTATTGCCAGTAGTGTCATTAAAAATGATGATATTTTTACCTTGCTCAATTAGTTCTAGTGCCAAACAACTGCCTGCTAAGCCTTGTCCAACAATTATATAGTCGTATTCTCGTTCCAAGTTTTGTGTATTGATATTAAAACCAGCTATTTTGTACCAAATTTCATGTTTAATAATTTATGATTACTATTCAAACGTTTGTTTTTAACCCTTTTAGCGAAAATACTTACATTCTTTATGACGAAACTAAAGAGTGTGTAATTATTGACCCAGGTTGCTTTGATACTAAAGAGCAAGATGAGATTATGGGTTTTATAACTCAAAACAATTTAGTTCCTAAACATATCCTATTAACTCATGGCCATATAGACCATGTTTTAGGAATCAATTATTTAAAAAATAAATTAAACATTCCAATCGGGATTCCTAAAGAAGAAGAAAGCACTTATAATGCGGTTCCTTCTTACGCAAGTTCTTACGGGTTTGAAGGATATAAACACACCCCTGCCGATTACCTAATAGCTGAGAACGAAAAAGTGAAATTTGGCAATTCTACTCTAAATACAATTTTTGTTCCTGGCCACTCTGTAGGGCATGCCGCTTTTATTAATGTTGAAGAGAATATTTGCATTGGTGGAGATATATTATTTAATGGAAGCATTGGCAGAGTTGATTTACCTGGCGGTGATTTTGATACGCTAATCAGTAATATTAAAAACAAGCTTTTTACACTAAACGAAACAATGGTTGTTTACCCTGGCCACGGGCCAATTACCACCATTAAACAAGAAAAAGCTTCCAACCCATTTTTTGTTGATAAATAGAATGATTAAAAAACATATTCCAAATACAATAACACTCGCCAATTTAACCTGTGGTTGTATTGGTATTATTGCATGTACAAGAGGTGATTTAGCTACAGCATCGTATATGATTTGGCTGGCTGCTATTTTCGATTTTTTCGATGGTTTTGCAGCTCGCCTACTTAAAGTATCTTCACCAATAGGCAAAGAGTTAGATTCTTTGGCAGATATGGTAACTTTTGGCGTATTACCAGCATTTATTTTATTTAGCCTTCAAGAGAATATATCTACTGGGTATCTACCTTATATATCAATTTCAGTAGCCCTCTTTTCAGCACTTAGGCTAGCTAAATTTAATGTTGACACAAGGCAATCACATGGCTTTATTGGCATTCCAACTCCTGCAAGTGCTTTTTTTGTTTCTGGGTTAGTTTTTTGGCCAGCAGGTTCAATATTTATAAGTAACCCTTTAAGCATTATTATAATTAGTATTTCTCTATCGTTGCTTATGGTGGCACCGTTCCCAATGTTGGCACTTAAATTTAAAGATTACTCCTTACGAAACAATATTTCACGATATCTTGTTGTTATGGTATCAGTAGTATTATTATTAATAATGAAGGAAAAAGCATTTCCTATAATCATTAGTTTCTACGTTGCCTTGTCACTTATTGTGGCTGTTTTGGATAAACGTAAACAACAACAAGAGTAATGAACCGTTTTGGCTTAGTTTTCTTAGTAATCAGTTTTGGCTTTTTAAACCAAAGCCATGCGCAAATCCATTCCGTGCTTTCAAGTGGCAACTGGTATAAATTTGCCATTACAGAATCAAGTGTTTACGAAATTACTGGTGCAGATTTAGAAAATATTGGCATTTCTATTTCTCAAATTAACCCTTCTAAAATTAGATTATTTGGCAAATCTGGCGGTATGCTCCCACAAGCCAACAGTGCAGAAAGGCCCGTAGATTTAGAAGAGCTTGCGATACAAATAGCAGGTAGTAGTGATGGAAATTTTGATACATCAGATAAAATTATTTTTTGGGGAGAAGGCCCAGATAATATCTATTATAATGAAACTACGGAGATGTTTTCGTACGAAAATAATTTTTATAGCGATACTAGCTACTATTTTTTAAACCTAGATCAAGCCATTGGAAAAAGAATAGAGGATGCATCTGAAATAATGGGCAATTACCCCATTATAAACACCTCCCTTACTTACTATGTGAATGAAACTGATGAAATAAATATTCTTAAATCGGGCAGAGAATGGTATGGCGAAAAATTTGATAGTGATTTAGATCAAACTTTTACCACACCCCTTACAAATTGGATTACAGGTTCAAATGCAAAAATTTACTCTTCAGTAATGGCATCCTCTTTTGAAGAAAGCAAATTCAAAATTTCTATAAATGGCATTAATATTGGCACACAACAAATAGCTAGTATTCCGACTGGCACATACTCAATAAAAGGCATTGAAGAAAATCAATCTTTCACATTTGACTTACCTACCAATGATGGAAGTACGCTTGATGTTAACTATGTTTTTGAAAAACAAAATGGAATTGGCCGACTAAATTATTTTCTAGTACAAATAGAAAAAAATATCGTCTTAGAAAATGGATTCACTAATCTCATAATCCCTAAAAATAATGAGCCCATAAGCACTTTACAGGCAACAATAAACTCATCATCTATTAATATATGGAACACCAACAATTTTAATACTATTGAAAATATTCCATTCCAGCTAAATAATAACATAGCCGAAGCCAATATTTATACAGATACCACTTCCAATTTGGTATTGGTTAATCTTACTGCAACACAGGCAAAAATTCAGTTTATCAAACAAATAAACAATCAAGATTTACACGGTATTTCATCCATCGATTTGCTAATTGTAACTTCGCCAGAATTTTTAACCCAAGCAATTGAGTTAAAAAACCACAAGTTAACAAAGGGCATTAGTACACAAGTGGCCACCACTTACCAAGTGTATAATGAGTTTTCATCAGGCAGGCAAGATGTAACAGCCATTCGAGATATTGCAAAATACCTTTACGATAATTCTGGGTTAAAACATTTACTTTTGTTCGGTAAAGGCACGTATGATTATAAAAACACCGAAGGTAAAAACATGTCTTTTGTTCCTATTTACGAATCAAGGAACTCGTTAAGCCCGTTATACACCTATGGCTCTGATGACTACCTCGGGTTTATGGAAGAAAGCGAAGGCGAATGGGCAGAAAACCTACAAGGCGACCATACCATGGCTATAGGTGTTGGAAGATTGCCTATTAAATCTACGGAAGATGCACAAGCTGTTGTGGCAAAAATTATAAAATACCATACAAAAAGCACCATAGGTGATTGGCGCAAAAAAATATTATTTGTTGCAGAAAACGGTGATTTCAATATTCATCAAAGAGATGCAGAAAGGCTTTCAACATTAATTGATACTACCTACAGTGAATTTAATCCACAAAAAATATACGTTGATGCATACCCAATTGAAGTATTTCCTTCTGGCCCAAGTAAAGCCCCTCTAGTGAATAATGATATTTTAAATGCTTTTGAAAATGGAACTTTTATTATAAACTACACAGGACATGGGAACGAAAAACAGTGGGCAAAATCTAGTATTTTAACAATGGATATGATAGATGATTTAAGAAACGAAAACTACTATCCATTAATGGTTACAGCTACCTGCGAATTTGGCCGCCACGATGATGCCTCCCAAATTTCAGCAGGCGAAGAGCTTGTAATTAAACCCAATGCAGGAGCCATAGCCTTAATTACTACTTGCCGACCTGTTTTTGCGAGCTCCAACTATAAATTAAATTTGGCTTTTTACAGCACTGTTCTAGCCACTGAAAATGGCATTTATAAATCCATTGGTGATATTTTTAAAGAAACCAAGAACAACAGTTTAAGTGGGCCAAACAATAGAAATTTTTCCTTGCTAGGCGATCCTAGCCTTACATTGTCTTATCCTGAAAAATTTATTCAACTTGATAGTTTAAATGGTCAACCGCTGCAACAAAAAGATACAATTCAAGCCTTGGAAAAAGTTCAATTCTCTGGTTCTCTCCGTAATTCAAATGGTTCGTTAATCACTTCATATAATGGCAAAGTTTCTATCATTTTTTACGACAGACCAACCGAAAAGCAAACCTTAGGTAATTTTGGGAACCCGTTTACTTATTATGATCGAGACAATTCGCTATTCTCAGGTAAGTCAACAGTTAAAAATGGCCTATTCAAATTCGAATTTATTACACCTCTTGATATTGGGTACCAAATTAAAGAAGGTAAGGTTTCGATGTATGCAGTTGCAACAGATAGCACCGATGCAAATGGTGCTACTATTTCGATAACAATTGGCGGTTCAAACCCAAACCCTGCTATCGATACTACTCCTCCAAAAATTAGCATATTTATGGAAGACACCACTTTTCAAAATAATGATTTAGTGAGTGCAAATTCATTGCTGATTGCTCATATATCAGATGAAAGCGGCATTAATCTTTCAAAGTCTCAAGTAGGGCATCACACCACTTATACAATTGATAATAATGACCCCATTTCACTTAACGATTATTTCGAGTACGACTTGGATTCATACCAATCAGGAAAAATCATCTTTCCACTTCAAGATATAACTCCTGGAGAGCATATACTAACCATAAAAACGTGGGATGTGTATAATAACGTTTCGGAAGAAGAAATTATTTTTAGAGTTGCACTCAACCAAGAAGTGTTTATTTCTGAAGCGAGTGTTTATCCAAACCCAATTCAAGAAAATGCTACTTTCACTTTTAAACATAATTTAAGTGGAAATGATATTACAGTAACTCTTAAAATCATAAATAGATCGGGCCAAACAGTATATACCAGAGAAATGAAGTACTACAATTCAAGTTCTGTAATTAATGATATTAATTGGGATGGAAGAAATAGTTCTGGTCAAAAAATATCCGAAGGTATATACATTTATAATATAAATATTCGTTCTATTGATTCGGGAGGATCAAACTCTTTCTTTGGGAAACTAATGACTGTATATTAACTAACTTTCAATATCTTTGAACCTAAATTGTTGAATTTTGATAAATAATAAAACACTTTTCATAATAGCATTATCACTTATTTTAAGTAATATTTCTAATGCCCAAATTTCAAATCCTGGAGATTTAAATGGAACGGATGATAATGATAGAGTAATAACTACGGCAGTGCCATTTTTAAGCATTACGCCAGATTCGCGTTCGGGTGCTATGGGTGATGTAGGCGTAGCAATTTCGCCAGATGCAAACAGCGTTTATTGGAATCCATCTAAGCTTGTTTTTATTGATAACAAAATGGGTTTTGCGTTATCCTACTCACCTTGGTTGGCAAGAATTATTAATGATATGTCATTATCATATCTTTCTGGGTATTACAAATTAACCAAAGAACAAGCGATAGCCGTATCATTAAGGTATTTCGATTTAGGGGAAATATTTTTTACCAGTGCTACTAATCAACCTCAGGGAAGTTTCAACCCTAAAGAGCTTGCCATTGATGCCACTTATGCAAGAATGTTATCTGAAAATTTTAGTTTGGGAATTACAATTCGTTATGTAAACTCTAATCTTACAGGTTATTATCAAACAGCTTCGATAGAAGCAAAACCTGCTAATACAGTTGCTGCTGATGTATCGGCATTTTATAAAACAGATACTAAAATAGGAAACTTAGCTTTTGGAGGAAACATCTCTAATATTGGAGCCAAAGTAACCTATTCCAATCAAGATAATAAAGATTTTATTCCGATCAATTTAAGATTAGGCACGGCACTTACTACAGAAATTGATCCTTATAACAAAATTACATTTGCCTTAGATTTTAATAAATTACTAGTTCCCTCCCCTCCTGTTTATGCAACGGATGCTAATGGTGCAATTATTATAGACCCGGTAACAAATAAACCAGTTATCAAAAGAGGTAAAGACCCTGATAGGAATTTATTAAGTGGCATGTTTGGCTCTTTTAGCGATGCTCCAGATGGTTTCTCTGAAGAAATGCAAGAAATTATGATTTCTGTAGGTGCTGAGTATTGGTATAATGAATTATTTGCTGCCCGGTTAGGCTATTTTTACGAAGCAGCTAACAAAGGAAATAGGCAGTACTTTACAATGGGAGTTGGATTCAGATATAACGTTTTTGGATTTGATTTCGCATATTTAGTTCCACCTAAACAAGAGCACCCTCTGGCAGAAACTTTACGCTTTACCTTGCATTTTAATTTTTCAGAAGATTCAAATTTCAATGATTCTGTTACTGATTAAATATGCTAATTAGGACAGTTCAACCGAGCCTTAATTTCAACACAAAAATTAACAAGCTTGAGTACAACACTTACACGCTAAATAATAATATCCCTTTATATTCTATTGAAGATAAAAACCAAGCTGTTTGTGGGATAGAAATTATTTTTTCAGGTGGAAAACTTGAAGAAGCATCAAAAGGTGCATCTTATTTCTCAACAAATTTACTCAAAGCAGGCACGCAAGAATTCGATTCTAATCAGATCAATGAGTTCTTTGAACTTCGTGGTGCTTTCGTACAAGTACAAAGCGGCTTAGACTACAATTCGATTAGTTTATATTGCCTTTCAGGCAAATTAGAAGAAATATTTCCATTCTTCTTAAAACTATTCACTCAACCGTCATTCCCTCAAAAGCAATTAATCAAGTTAGTAAAAAGAAAAGAACAAGAATTAGATATAAACAAACAAAAATCTAATTACTGGGCTACAAATCTTTTGAAAAATGCACTGTTTGGCAACCATCCATACGGTCACGTTCTTGATAAAAAAGATCTGAATTCAATATCAGTTGAAGAATTAACTCAACATTGGAATGCTTTATCATTAAACGGAATACAATTTATAACAGCGGCAGGTAATTTTAATATTTCTCAAATTAAAGATAAAATTGAAGTAGCCTTGCAAAAAACAAAGACCATTTCAGCCAATTCTCAAAAGTCTGTAATTAATAATAAGTATTCTTTGACAAGAAAAAAACTAAAGAATAATCAACAATCTAGCCTTAAAATAGGCCTTTCTTCCATCCAATTAAATAGCAAAGAATATCCACCTCTAAGCCTAGGAAATGCAATTTGGGGTGGTTATTTTGGCTCACGTCTAATGCAAAGTATTAGAGAGGATAAAGGGCTAACGTATGGCATCAACTCATCATTGATTCATTTATTAAATTCATCCTACATTCAAATATCAGCAGATCTAAAAAAAGGAGCAGGAGATGAAGTTGTTGATCTAATCACCAAAGAATTAAAAAGTTTAATCAATAGCCCACTGAAGGAACAAGAAATAAATAAAGTTAAAAATTATTTAATTGGAGAGTATAAATCTAACTCAGAAACAATCTTTGATAGAATAAGTAAAGTCAAATTCCTAAAATTGCACAATTTAGATGATAACTATTATACAGAGCATTTCAGTTCTCTCCTTAATGTTAGTTCCTATCAAATTCAAACTATTCTTAATAAAACAATCACTCCAGAATCCTTTCAGGTAGTTCTTGTGGAATAAACTCCTCTATTAATACCCTATCAAGGGTTCAAGAGAATTATTCTCCAAACTTTCTTGTATAAAAAAAGGGTTATATCCATGTGGATATAACCCTAAATAAA
>CAZQWZ010000004.1:13410-31923 GCA_964596935.1 uncultured Roseivirgaceae bacterium | reverse complement strand
GCTGCATTCCAATCTCCTCTATTGATATAATTATTATTTAAAAATTTCAATATCACTTCTTTAGTTTCGCATGTATCTAAAAAATCAATAACCTTATTAAAATCTTCAGCACTACCATCAAACAAATCATTTACAAACATAAATTTTTGATTGATAGTAACCATCGTCTTTAATGATACTTGAGTAGAGTCAAATCCAAGCGTATCTGCCAATAGCTCTGTTTTCTCTTCTGAAAATTGCGTGTTAATCGTTTCAAATTTAACTTCTTCATCCTCATCTTCTTCAATAATATCTTCGATATCATCTAACCTATGTGCTTTGTCTTCAATCCAAAATGCATCCAACTCAACAGGAAGTAATTCATTAAATGAACTCATCAATTTCGCAACGTCTTCTGGAGGTTCGTTTAGTCCTTCAAAAGCTTTGGTAAAAAGTGCTTCGCCCGTATGATTAGATGCCCAAGCCGAAAGAAGAGCATCTCTCATATGGCTGTTAATTTTTATAAATTTTTGCAAATCATTCACTTCATCCATATCAGGGGCCTCTCCATCGTAAGAAGCCACTAGCTCCATATAATACTCTAATGGAGACATTATTAAGACTAATGTACTTTCTACCGACTGTACAAGTAATGGATAAAAATGGGCACGCGAAATACTAATGTTTTTAGATAGCGAGTTCATTAGCTCTTCTAATTTCTTTTTTACATCGGTATTATCGTAATTAAAATAGGGGCTTTTTAGTTGTGATATCTCAACCTTCCACTTTTTAAACAGATTGAATAACACAAACATACCAACTTGTCTCGTGGGTATTTCATCAATAATCTCTTTGCCAGAAATTACTTTTTTAGTAGTAAATAGTTTTTCAACGAGTAAATCAGAATATTTGGTGGCATATTGTTCTAAAGCAAGCTGATTCAATTTGTTCTCCATAACAAGATTTTGTTCCTTTGTAAATACTGACATAAAAATATGCCTAAAATTACAATTTCTAACCAAGGCGGTAAAGTTGTTGCCTTTAAATTAAACAACGAATCTCCCTTATCGGTTCTTGCCATTATGCAAGAAAATAATATTGATTGGATGCACGCTTGTGGGGCCAAAGGACGATGCACAACTTGCAGGTTTAATATTGTACATGGAGCCAATAATTTGGCCTTAATAACCGATGCCGAAAAAACATTTATAGATGCCGAAAAACTATTGCCTGCACAACGAATGGCTTGTCAAGCAATGCCTTTAGGAGATGCAATAATAGAGGTGCCCGAAAAATGCAAACTCCCAAGCGTAAATTATACTAATTAATGTTTGTAGAACAGCAATTACCCAAAGGAGAAAAAAAAGGAGCAGGATGGGTTGAAGTAATCTGCGGCTCTATGTTTTCTGGCAAAACTGAAGAATTAATACGAAGGCTAAATCGTGCATTAATTGCAAAACAATCAGTAGAAATTTTTAAGCCTGCAATTGATACTAGATATCATAAATCAGATGTGGTTTCTCATAATGAAAGCAGTATCCGATCTACTCCTGTGCAATTTGCCAACGATATTATTTTGCTTTCAGGCACTAGTGATGTGGTTGGCATTGATGAAGCACAGTTTTTTGACGATTCGCTGGTTGAAGTTTGCAATAAGTTAGCAGCACTTGGCAAGCGTGTTATAATTGCTGGTTTAGATATGGATTTTGAAGGCAACCCGTTTGGGCCAATTCCTAATTTGCTTGCACAGGCCGAATATGTAACCAAAGTACACGCAATTTGCATGAACTGCGGGGCACTAGCTTCTTATTCTTACCGTTTAATTGATAATAAACAAAAAGTTATGTTAGGAGAACAAAGCACGTATGAAGCAAGGTGTAGAAAATGTTTTTTAGAAGGTCAATCTACAAAGGATTGAAAAGGCTACTATTATTTATTGGGCTAGCATTGCCCATCTTCGGCTTTTGTCAAAACAACATACCAGTAGGGTCTTGGAGAACGCATTATTCATTTAATACCACTATCTCTATTTCGCAAAGTAGCCAAAATGTATATGCAGCTTCAGCTTCGGGGTTATACATTATTAATAAAAACGATAAAAGTGTAACATCCGTTACTAAATTAAATGGCTTAACCGAAACAGGAATAACCCATATTGATTATAACTCAAGTACTAACACATTATTAATAGCATACGATAATGGGCAAATTGATCTCTTAAAAAATAATAAGATGAGTTCAATACCTGATATAAAACTATCTGAAATATTAAACTCCAAAATCATTCATCATATGAACGAGAGCAACATTTACACGTATTTAAGTGCTGATTTTGGTTTACTAAAAATTGATACTGAAGCCGGCCAAATATTGGAATCATACCTTAACCTAAGCAGCACAGGAGATAACCTTAAGATATTTGCAAGTACCATTTTTAATGACTCCCTATTTTTAGCTACTGAAAATGGAGTTATTGCGGGCAGCCTAAACGATAATTTAAAAGATTTTTCAAAGTGGAAACGATTTGATGCCTTTGATGGCATAAATCAAGAGTTTACCAAAGTAATAGGCCTTTACCAAGGCAAACCAATTACAGGCAATGTTTCTCAGGGGCTGTTAACTTATAATAATGGCAAATGGAATGTTGAATCGAAATTAATTGGAGAGAGTTTTTTGAGTATTGAAACTAATAATGAAACAGTAATTACAGCATCTGCTAATATCTATGTTTTAAACAGTGGCACGCTGGATCAAATTCAATCAGCTAATATTATTGCAGCCAATTCGGGAATATCAGATGGCGAAAATTATTGGATTGCAGATGGCGAAAATGGTGTAGTGCATATTAATGAGAACTCAAGTGAAAGCATTTATCCAAACGGGCCATTCTTTAACGAAATCGTTAAAATTAAGACTGTAAATAACAAAACATTCGCGCTTCCAGTATTTAAGACTTCAGCAAATGTACCGGCTAAAAATAATCGTGGATTCTCTGTTTTTGAGAATGGATTTTGGACAAATTATAACCCTACAGGATACCCCAACACTAAACTTATTCCAGAATTTTTAGACATAAGTGGCGTTAGTAATTTAAGTACTGGTGAAATTATGTTTAGCTCTTATGGTTATGGTCTCCTCAATTGGAATGATGATAAGTTTGAAATAATTGACGAAAGCAACAGCCCATTAATCAACTCATCTCCGCCTGAAAGGAATGTTCTTATTGCAAATATCGAAACCGATGGACAAAATCTATGGATTTTAAATAATAACACTAACTCATCTTTACATAGTTTAGATGCCTCCCAATCGTGGGCAACATTTGCACCTTCGAGCAAAGTTTCTGATGCTACTCAAATTGTTAGCACTCCGTGGGGCGATCAATGGATTGCCATTAATAATGTAGGTGGTGGTGGCATTATTGTGTATAATAACAATACAGGTGAAACTTATCTTAGCAATGACGGATTAGGAACAATACCTAGCAATACAATTAACCAAATTGCGCTAGATAAAGAAGATAAAATATGGATTGCAACTAACAAAGGGGTTGTATATTATCTATTCCCTTACTCCATAATTTCAGATCCCGATCAAGAGGCAATTGTACCAATAATTGAGCACCGGCTACTTTTTAACAACGAAAAAGTAAATACAATTGCTATAGATGGCGGCAATAGAATTTGGATGGGCACCAATGAAGGTGCTTGGCTTTTTGATAATGATGGATCCGTATTAGTAGAACATTTTTCTGTTGAAAACAGCCCCTTACTTTCAAATGTTGTCACCAATATTTCAATTAATAACCAATCGGGCGAAGTGTTTTTTAACACTGATAAAGGATTGATTTCGTACCGAGGAACTGCCACCATTACAGGCACTTATACAAAACCAAAAATATTTCCCAACCCTGTTGCACCCAATTACACAGGTGTTGTTACCATTGAAGGTGTACCTACTAACAGCAGCATTAAAATAACCGATGCCTCTGGCAGATTAGTTGCCAACATTAAAGCTAATGGCAACACGGCCGTTTGGGATATAAAAAACAGTTATTCTAACTCCGTTACATCAGGCGTATATTTTGTTTTCATCTCAAATAAGGATGGTTCCTCAACCCAAATTGGCAAAATAGCAATCGTTAAATAACATGCTACTTAAAACAAAAGGGATTGTTCTACGGTTTGTAAAATATAAGGAATCGTCTGTTATAGCTACTATTTACACATTAGAAAAAGGAGTAATTAGTGTAATTGCTAATAGTGTTCGTAGTAAAAATTCTAAAGGAAAAATTGCCCTTTATCAGCCTCTTTCACTAGTTGAACTAGTCATTTATTATAATCAAACCAAAAACATAAGCAGAGTATCTGAAATAAGTAGCTATAATCCATTACATAACCTAAGGCAAGATCCTATCAAATCAACCATCAGTATTTTTATAACTGAGCTACTAAACAAATCTCTAAAAGAAGAAGAAAGCAATCCTCCATTTTATAATTTTATTCAAAATTCTATTATTCATTTGAATGAACAGAAAAATGAAGTTCAAAATTTTCATTTAATCTTTTTAATCAAACTCTCCCTTTTTTTAGGATTTAAACCTCACTCTACTAAAGATTTTATCCATCAAATTTCGAATAGTGCATTCTATAAAAATCAAAATCACATGTCTATTTTTCAAAATTTGTTAACTGCTAATTATGAATCGATCCTACAAATAACAAATGAATTAAGAAATACAATTTTAAAAGATTTAATAGAGTATTATCAAATCCATATAGAGTTAGGGGAAATTAATTCAATTGATGTGTTGCACGAGCTACTTCATCCCTAATTAAGTTTATTATTTCAATCTAAATTCTTATTTTAGATTATGAAATTTCCTAAAACAACTCACCTAACCAATAATTAGCACTTAAGTGATAGCATATAGGTTAAAAAATCAGCATTGACAGTTAAAACAGTACGATATTATATTTTTCTACGGGATGTTATATTGATGTCCTTAACTGCCTTTGGAGGCCCCCAAGTACACATTGCCTATTTTTTAGATAGGTTTGTTGATAAACGTGGTTATTTAACAGAAAAGGAACTCTTAGAGCTAAATGCACTTTGCCAAATATTACCAGGCCCCACATCTACCCAAACGATAACCGCCATTGGATTTAGAATTGGCGGCCCAGGGCTAGCGTATTTAACATTATTTTTTTGGGCATTACCAGCTATTTCCATTTTAACATTCACTGCAATAGCAATTTCATCTTTCCATTTAAAAGATGAAATTATTCACGCAATTCGGTTTATACAGCCAATGGCTGTGGGGTTTATTGCTTTTGCAGCTTTAAAAATCACATCTAAAGTTATTGAGTCTAAATCAGGCATTTTGGTAATGCTTATTTCTATTGGGCTTTCGCTATATGCTGCATCTCCTGGATTATACCCCGTTTTAATAATAATGGGTGGGCTTGTTACCGCCTTTAAATATAAACGGCAACCTAAAATTGAAAAAAATGATCCTTTGAAAGTAAAATGGGCAAACTTTATTTTATGGGCTTCAGTTCTCATTATTTCTGGAGCATTAGCAACTTTTACCCCTTGGCCAACTATTAAATTGTTCGAAAACTTTTATCGAAATGGATCTTTAATATTTGGTGGAGGCCAGGTACTAATTCCTTTACTATATACAGAGTTTGTAACATTAAAGGATTTTCTTACCTCTCCAGAATTTTTATCTGGTTATGGTCTTGCTCAAGCAGTGCCAGGTCCTGTATTTTCTTTTAGTTCCTATATTGGAGCACTCTCAATGAGAGAAACAGGAATTGCTGGAATGATTACAGGAGGCATTATTTCTGCAGCAGGCATTTTCTTACCAGGAACATTTTTAATATTTTTTGTGATAAGATTTTGGGATAATCTAAAACGATATCGAATTGTAAGAGCTTCGTTAGAAGGAATTACAGCGGCTAGTTCGGGCATGGTAATAGCTGCAGCTTTTATATTATTTCAACCTCTAGAATTAAATATTATAAACCCATTACTGGTTATTTCAACTTTTGGGTTGCTTCAATTCACTAAAATTAAAGCTCCTTTTCTAATTTTAGCAGGGATAATTTTGGGGATTATAATTTAGTTAATATCTCCAATCGAGCAGAGTTCTCTTTTACAATAAGGCTATACTGTGCCCCATGCACAAAAGGGAAGTTTTCCGGTTCGTGCCCAATGGGCATTGATACTGCAATAGGAACAGTGAGGTTTTCAGTTAGCCGACCAATCATATCTTCAACAGTTTCAGTAAAGGCAACTTCCCCATTTATCATATCGCTAAAAGAGCCTAGCACTAATCCTTTTAATTTACTTAGTTTGCCAGCTCTCGCTAATTGATTAAGCAATCTATCAATTCTATAATAATACTCTCCAACATCTTCAAGTACCAGAATTTTGCCATCAGTATTTATTTCGGATTGTGTTCCTAAACTATCGCAAATTAGAGCTAGGTTGCCCCCAACCAACTGCCCTTCTGCATTGCCCAAACTTAATTGTTTGGCCTCCACTTCAATGATTGATTCCCCTTTAAATAATAGTTTTTGCAATGCAATAATTGAATTTTCTCCCCCATTTCTATCAAAAGATGTAGCCATAGGCCCATGAATAGTTAATACCCCTTTTCGATACGCATCCAAGTGAAAAGCCGTAATATCGCTAAAACCTACAACCCATTTGGGGTGATTGTTAAATTCAAAATAAGATAATTTATCTAAAAATCTAGAAAACCCATAACCTCCTCTGGCACATAAAATTAATTTAATACTTGGGTCGTCTAATGCTTTTTGAAAGCCGGATAATCTATCAATATCACTCCCAGCAAAAACTCCATCAGTTGAATACACATTATCAGCCAGTGCTACCTCCAAACCCCATTGTTGCAATCTTTTAATTGCCACATCAATTCCTTTGGTGGGCAACACCCCAGCAGGTGCAACAATGAGTGCTTTATCTTTGTTTTTAAGTAATTGAGGAGAAATCATACCTAAAGATAAAAAGCAAAAGGCAATAAAAAACCCTTTGGGTTACAAAGGGTTTTAAGTTTGATTTTACTATTTCGGGTTAAGTTCTAAACAATACAGCAATTCAATGAGGTTTATCACGAATTTAATGGTAACAAAGGGATTGCCATCCTGAATTTAGTTCAGAATCTATCCAAATACTATCCTCAGATTCTGAAACGAGTTCAGGATGACGGTATTTTATTTGCTGTTGTTATTAGAACTTAACCCTATTTTTTTAGTTTGCAGGAGGTGTAATTCCCAAGTTTTTTAATACTTCATTTGAAGCATCACTTGCAGGATCTGCAAAATATAATACATCTAGGCCTGGTACTCCTGCATTTATAATGTAAGAATAGCTGCCTTCTTTAGCTACCTCATTAATGGCAGTTCCAATTTTATCATAAACTGGTTGCATTAACTGCTGCTCTTTTTGCTGAAGTGTTTGTTGTGCATTAGCTGCAAATTCTTGCGCACTTTGCTGCATAGTAGATAGTTCTTTTTCTAAATCTACTCTAATAGCTTCAGCCATTGTAGAACCTTCACTCACATATCTATTATACTTTTCTTCAAAATCTTTTTGCTTTGCCTCTGCTTGTTTTTCAAGTTGGCCTTGCAAAGTTTGCAATTGCGATTGCACTTGTTTCATTTCTGGCATAGCACTTAATACATATTGCATATCCATGTGCCCAATTTTTTGTGTTTGAGCCATTACTACCGAACTCCCTAAAATGGCAGTTATCATTACAAAATACTTCAACTTATTCATCTTTCTAAATTTAATTTAATTATCTAAAACATCATTAGGATCACCAAGCCCTAACTCTTCTAAAACAAAATCGGTGTAATCATGTACAGGGTCAGTATATATCATTACCAACTCGCCTGATTTATCAAATACTACTTGCAACTTATGTTCCTGAGCCATTTTTTCAACTGCATCAAAAACTTTATCTTGTACAGGTTTTATCAGCTCTTTTTTCTTTAAAAAAAACAACCCTTCAAAACCAAAAACTTTCTTTTGGTATTCTTTAAGCGCAACTTCTCTAGCATTAATTGCACTAAGTCTATCTTCTTTCATATCAACAGTTAAAAGAACTTCTTCAGCTTTTAAATCGCTATGCATATTATCAATCTCAATTTGCATATTTTGAATTTCTTCTTGCCAAGTCACTGCTAACTTATCAATCTCTCCTTTAGCTTCGTTGTATTCTGGCATTTTACTAAGTATAAAATTCGTATTTACATAGCCAAATTTTTGAGCTACCAATTGTGTTGGTAACAAATACGCTGCCAAAATAATAATAAATATTTTATGGATTGATTTATACATAAATAAAACTATCGTAATTGTTGACCAATAGTAAACTGGAAATGCATGCCACTCGGTTCTGTACCTCCTGGAAGGGTATCGAAACCATAGCCCCAATTCAAGCCAATTAATCCGAAAGCTGGCATAAATAATCGAGCGCCAAAACCTGCGGCCTTGTAAGTATCAAAGGGGTCAAAATATTGGTAATTATCCCAACTATTGCCCGCTTCTCCAAAGACCAATACATAAATAGTAGCTGCTGCTCCTGTGGTAATAGGATACCTTAACTCCATGGCATATTTTGCATAAATTGTACCTCCAGAAGTTCCTCTAAACGTAGCATCGTATTGGTCAATCGGCCTGATGGAATTATTCTCATAACCTCGAAGACCAATAATGTCGGTACCCAAAACAAAGTTTTGACCCGCAAGACCATCTCCTCCTACTCTAAAACGTTCAAAAGGGCCAACAGGAACTCTACCTGGTGAGTATGTATTCATAAACCCAAAATGGATTCTTGATTCTAACACGAGTTTGCCAACTAAATTAAGGTAGTATTTAGCATCAAACATAAACTTCATATACTCCACCCATTTGTTCATTTCTTCTGAAGTTGCTGATTCATAATCTAAATCATTCATTTTGGAAAAAGGAGGGGTAAAGCTAGCAGACAATGATACCGTTGAACCTGACTTTGGGTACATCGGGTTATCTATGCTACTTCGTGCCAAGGTAGATGTAAACAAGAAGGTATTGGATACTCCTGTATTAAAAGGCAAGGCCCCAACTTGTTGATAGTAATTATCAAGTTGATATACTTTATATGATAATGAATTACTGAGTGTAAAGTAATTATCAGGCCACGTTAGTCGCCTACCCAAACCAAGAGTAACAGAGTTTACTTTAAACGAACCTGCTCCAAATGGGCTAAATCTTGCATCTGTATTTTGAATAGAGGTATTTAAACTAACTGTTAAAGAGTTGGGTTTTTTACCTCCCAACCAAGGTTCGGTGAACGAAGCAGTATAACTTTGAAACTGCTTGCCATTTGCTTGCATTCTAATAGATAACTTTTGGCCATCACCTACTGGTAAAGGATGCCATTTTTCAAAATGTGGCACATTACGTAAGGAAAAATTATTAAATGTTAAACCAAGGGTGCCAACAAAGCCAAACATGCCTCCCCAACCACCAGATAGCTCTATTTGATCATTGGGCCTTTCTACTAATTTATATTCTATATCTACTGTATTGTCCATTGGATTTGGAATGGGGTTTATTTGTATTTGTTCTGGATCAAAATACCCCAAAGCACCCAACTGCTGCTGATCTCTAATAATGTTAGTTCTACTAAATAAATCGCCTGGTACTGTTCTAAGTTCTCGTCTAATTACGTGGTCATTGGTTCTATCATTACCCGTAATAATTACCTTATTAACTGTTGCTGGTGCCCCTTCATAAATTCGCATTTCAATATCAATTGAGTCGCCTATTACGGCAATTTCTACTGGCCTAATATTAAAGAACAAATAACCGTTATCCATATAAAGTCCTGAAATATCAACCCCTTGAGGGTTCATTTGCAATCTTTTGTCTAGCTCATCCTTATTATAAATATCTCCAGATTTTAAACCAAGAATCCTCTGCAGCTTGGCATCATCGTATACATAATTACCGGACCAAGTAATATTTCTAAAATAATATTGTGAACCTTCTTCAATTTTTAAATAAATGGCGATAGAACTTGTATCAGTTTTAAAAATTGAATCTTTCGAAACTACGGCATCTCTAAACCCTTTTGAATTAAGGTAGGCAACAATACTCCTTTTATCTTCTTCAAAATCAGATTTGATGAATTTAGAAGATTTGAAAACATTAATATTAACATGCCTTGATAGATAATCTGAAGTAGCTTTCCCATCCATCACTTTACTATCCATAATAAAGGACTTTGGGTTCATATGAGTAGTTCGGTACACTATATCTTTAAATAAAGAGAGTTTAACACGTTCTTTCGTGTTTTTCATTTTCCCTTTTATTTTACCTAGGCTAATTTCCTCAACACCATCAATGTAAATTCTATCAATTTTAACTTTTGGATTTTTATTGATTTTAATTTTTAACCTTACATGGTTTGATAAAAGCGTATCCTTTTCCTTAATAACATCTACTTCGCAATTCAAAAACCCTTTATCAACATAATGCTTTTTTACATTATTACGTGTGATGTTTACCATTGCATCGGTTAGTACTTTACCTCTGTATGGTGCTACCAGTTCTTTTAAATCTGTCTTTTGTGTTTTAGAAACACCTTCGAATGAAACTTTTGAAAGGCGAGGGCGTTCAGTTAATTCAACGATTAGGTAAACTTTACCCGTTTCAATCTTTTCAATAAGAATTTTAACATCGCCAACTAAACCATGTTTCCATAATTTTTTAATGGCGTTACTAATATCATCTCCTGGTATTTTAATTCTATCTCCCACTTTTAAACTTGTAAGAGATACTAGTGTGTTACCATCTAAATAAGTTGTGCCTGTAACTTTAATGTTGGCAATTTCATATTCTTGTGGTCTGCTATAATCTAGCCCTGAGCTTGTTTGTGTTTGAGCCGTTTGTGCACGGCTTCTCCTAATCTGCCCTATTGCAGAATTCACAAACAAAAATATTATTATTAAACTAAGGATTCCTCTCTTCATATTGCCTACGTTAACTGCTCGCTAGTTTTACCAAACCTTCTTTCTCGTTTATTATAATCTTCTATAGCTTCCAACAAGTGCTTTTTTCTAAAATCAGGCCAAAGTACATCAGTAAAATATAACTCTGTATAAGCCACTTGCCATAACAAAAAATTACTCAACCTTAGTTCACCACTGGTTCTAATTAATAATTCAGGGTCAGGGTATCCAGAGGTAGATAATTCGTTTTCAAGCATAGATTCATCTATTTGATTGGCAGTAATTTCTCCTTCCTCAATTTTAGTTGCAACAGCTCTAACTGCCTTTGTTAACTCTGCTCTACCACTATAATTTAAGGCTAAAATTAGTGTTAAGCCTGAATTCTCTTGAGATGCCTTTACATCTCCATCCAACTGATTTACACACCTTATAGGCAACGCTCCTATATCGCCAATAGTTTCTAAACGAATATTATTTTTCATTAGTGTGTTTAACTCCTTTCTTAAAGCATCAATCAATAATTCCATAAGAGCATCCACTTCTGCTTTGGGTCTTCCCCAATTTTCTGTAGAAAAAGCATACAAAGTTAAGTATTTCACCCCAAGTTCAGCACAGCTTTCAACCGTTTCTCTAACGGCTTTAATGGCATTTCTATGACCAAAAATGCGAGCAGCACCTTTTTTCTTAGCCCATCTGCCATTACCATCCATTATAACGGCAATATGTTGAGGTATGTTTTTAAACTCAGTCACTAATAAAATTTATAAAGTTTAAATTTTAGGGTGCAAAAATATCTTAAATAATTAAGAATACGTACTTTAGAAATCAGTTTAACGCCTTCTATACCCTTGTTTAATTGGCAATGTAGGACACACAACACTATAAAATGTGTAACTAATACTCACACCTGCAAAATAATACTCGTCATTATCATTTGGGTTGCCATATTGATAGTCTTTGTTAAAAAAATCTCCTTCTGATATATTATCAATATAATCAAAAAAGGTAGCTCTAACTCCTGCCTCAAATGAGAAAGACCATTTGGGCGTTGCTCTATATCTTAAGCCTATTGCCAAAGGAATTGCCATTTGTATATTGCTATAGGTTGCCGTTTTATTCTGATGACCTAACATCCCAAAAATACCTAACCCTCCGTAAAAATAGGGAGACCAGTTTAATGATGCTTTATTGCTTCTAAAATCAAGGAAATAATATTCTATGCCTGCGGAAAATTCATATAAAAAAATATTAAAAGAACTTGATCTTGAAACTGCAAAAGCATCAATTGGTTTAGCATCTGTACCGGCCAACCCTCCTCCTAAAAAAGATGTTCTGATGCTAATATAATCGCTCATATTAAACCTGTAGAATACATAAGCAGCAGGTTTTATAGGATTAGTAAATACATTTCTTGATAAATCTCCGGTGTAAGACAACGCACCAATACCTCCACCTACTTCACGTTTTTGGGCAATACTTAAACCACCAACTCCCATCAATAAAATAAAAATGGGAATCCATATTTTTTTCTGAATTCCCATTTCAATACTATAAGTCATATTTTTTTATCTAAACTTGGCTTTCCTAAATGAAGAACCTATAATATAGCTAATTTTAATACTTGTAACGTAATAAATGTCATTATCACTTTTCCCACCTCGTTTATTACTATCAAACTCTGATCCATATCCATTTATAACCGTATAGTCATTATTATCTCTACCAGTATAAGTTGTGGTTCCCAAATGAGATACATCTCTAGCATCTCCAGAATGAGCGCCAACAGGTTCACGAGACCTGTCTGACATTACCTTAGCCAAATCACCATCTAATACTCCAAGATCTACATAATTACTACTTAAATCATCAATATAATCGAAAAACAAATATCTAAAGGTAATATCCATTGAGATATCAAGTGCTTCACCTAAGTTATAACGTATTCCTAAACCAAATGGTATAGCCACTTGCCATAAACTGTATGGCTTTATACCAAAATTAGCATCTGTCTCTTGCAAATCTGCGTATTGCCCTTCAGTTCCTAAAGGCTGAAGACTAACCCATTGCCCTGCTTCTGGGAGATCTGCTCCCGTATGGATATTGGTGTCTGGGGCTTTTGCCTGTGGGTTATGATGAAACCCCGCAATACCCAAAATTGCATAAGGGGTAAACTGAACTCTACTCAAATAAGAACCTCGGTTTTCAAACAAATCAAAAATCCCTACTATTGATAATTCAGCTATATTATTTCTAAAGTGAATATTTCTTACATATCTATATTTAGATTCATCTCCAACGGGATCTGCTGCTTTATTATCATCTCCAAATAAAGTACCAAAAGATAAGGATGCTTGAACAGTATATCGCGTACCTATTCTATAGCCAAAAGAGGCAGTAACCCCAGGCCTTGTAGAAGAGATTTTGGTGCTAGCAATGCTAGATTTGGGAGCTATATCTCCAAAATAGTTCATAGTATTAACACCGAAGCTAACATAGTAGTATTGTTTCTGGCTAGTAAAGCTACCTTTGTTACCCTTGAAATTCGCCATCTGTTTATTCTTCTTTTTGATTTGCCTTTTATTAATTTGAGCAAACCCAGATGTTAACACCATGGACAGAACAATTGTAAAAAATAATCTAATAAGTCTTTTCATCTAAATAATTTTTTTTATATGGCATTGCAGCACCCACAAAGATATTAATACCTAACGAATTAAAAAATATATTCTAATTTCTATAATCAACACCCCAATTTAGTTTGTTTCTCATAGTATCCAATTGATTATAATCTTTAAATTTAATTAATTTCCCTAATTTATTATACTTTTTTACTTTAATTTGAATACTAGTTGGCACAGGCATCGACCTTGAGTCTAAAGATATTAGCACATTGTCACTTCTGGCTTCAATTTCAAAAGAAATCTCACTATGATCTGAAAGCACCAACGGCCTCGCATTTAAATTATGTGGGCTAACTGGTGTAATTACAAAATTATTAGATTGAGGCAACACCAATGGGCCGCCACAACTTAATGAATAGCCCGTAGAACCAGTTGGGGTAGAAACAATAAGCCCATCAGCCCAATACGTGTTTAAGTAAGCTCCATCTAGCATAACTTTTACTTTTATCATCGAAGATGAATCTCTTTTAAGGATAGTAAAATCATTTAATGCAAAATTTCTTTCTTTAAATGCGGGTTGATCAGAAATCATTTGAAGAAGTATTCTTTCATCAATTTCATATTCCTCTTTACAAAGAGAATCTACAGCACTGTTAACGTCTTCTACTTGAGTGGTGGCTAAAAAACCTAATCTTCCCATATTTACACCAATAATAGGTGTTTCGAAACACCCAACGTGTGTTAATAATTCTAGCAATGTGCCATCTCCTCCAAAAGAGAAAGCAAATTTCATTTCTTCTAGTTTATTATATGTATCAACACTCTGGATCCCTTCTATTTCCGCATCTAAGCATATTTTATAAAAATCAGGAGAAATATAGGGTTTAAATCCGCTCGATTTTAATTTGGCAAAAAAGCTATCTAGCTTAGGTTTATCCTCTGTTGTAAAGGGTTTTCCGTGAATAGCAACCTTGATTCCCATTGCTATATATCCAAATATTTAAATAAAATATCCAGGCGCTCTTGATCCTTGTTTGGATTTTCTCGATCTCCAAGTTGTGCTATAATTTTATAATCAAAGCGTTCTAGTGTAGCAATTAACCTAGCAACATCTTCACTATTTACCTTTATAGTTAACTTAAGCATATCATTTTTTGAAGCATCATTTTTTATAGAGCTGCTTAAAATTTTATAGCCTTCTGATTCCACAAGTCGGCTAATTTCTGATAAAGAATAGTCAATTGATTTTAACGAAATTATTAAAACCGCACCCACAGATTGCACAGCCAAAGTTTGAGAAAGAGCTGAAATAGTATCTTTCATTGTAATAACTCCTACAAATTCATTTTTACTATTAACTACTCCAACCAGCTCAATATCATTACCCGATGCAAGCTTTATAATATCATAAAAATGTGTCGATTGATCCACCTTACAATGGCTACACTCTAATTCTAACTCTTTAATTAAAGAAACAGCAACCTCTTGATCTAAAATCAAGTCTTCGGAAACCAACCCTAAAAACTCCCCATTATTAACAACAGGTAATTGATTACATCTAAACTCATCCATCCACAGCAAAGCATGTGCGGTTGTATCCGTCAGCTTTAATGGCGGAATCATATGGTTTATTAGTTCAGACGCTAACATTTTCTTCTTTTAATAAATATTTTTCTAATACTTCATTAAAACGGTCAGGTTGCTCCATCATAGGAGCATGGCAGCAGTAATCGATAAATTCTAACGTTGAATTAGGCATAAGTTTGTTAAACTCGTGCGCAACTGATGGCGGAGTAATGGTATCATTCAAACCCCAAATCAATAAAACAGGTGCTTTGATGGCTTCTAATTGATCTGCCATGTTATTTCGCTGAGCCGACCTTGCAATGGCTATTAATCGCAGCGTTTTTTGTGGACTTTTAAATGTTTGATACACCTCCTGCACGTACTCTTCTGATACTGTATTGGGGTCGTAAAATGTATAGCCCACCTTTTCTTTTACATAATCATAGCTCTGAATTCTTGGAAAAGAACCTCCCATAGAGTTTTCAAAAAGGCCAGAACTGCCTGTTAATATCAACTTTTCTACCTTTTCAGGGTTTTGAAGTATGTACACTAGCCCAACATGACCTCCCAAAGAGTTGCCCATAACAATCATATTATTGAGGTCAAAAGCTTCTACAAATTCTGTAACAAATTTCGCAATCCCTTCTACTCCAGATTTTTTTAGTGGAAGCGTATAAATTGGTAACATTGGAATTATAATGCGATAGTGTTTCGAGAATTTATTAACCACTTTTTCCCAATTACTTAGCGCACCAAATAACCCGTGAAGAAGTAAAAATGTTTGACCTTCACCTTCTTCAATATAACTATAACCGTTTTTTTCTTTTAATTCCATATAAGCACTGGTAGCACCTCCAAATTAATACATCTTACGCTACTATTCTAAACTTATTCAGAAGTAGTCTCAATTAATTCACTTAATCCTTCAAATATATCTGATACGGCAGGAATAATACCATCTAACAACCCTGCAAAAGAAGGCGCAATGGGCACAACATATTCATACAATAAAGATTCTTGCTTCCAATCTGAAGGAAAATTCATTTTAAAAATACTTGCCACCCAAATAAGGGATGATATAAGAAAAATCCACATAAAAGCCCCTATAAGAGCTCCTGCTAATTTATCTACACCACCGAGCAAAATCATTTGAACAAACTTTTTAAGCAGTTTTCCAATAAAATTAACAATAAATATTATACCTATAAAAATAATTACGAATGTCATAATGGGTAACATTCTCCCTGAAAGCCCAAATTCACTTACTAAAATTGAAACGCCCCAATTAAGAAAATAAAAACCTCCAAAAACACCCAAGACTAATGCCAATAATGAAATTACTCCTATTATAAAGCCTCTTTTAAAACCACTGTAGGCTCCAATAATAATTGGCACTAGTAATATAATATCTAGTATGTTCATTAGTTAGATAAAAGCTCTTTCACAATGGTAGAAATCATTCTACCTTCTGCTTTTCCAGCCAATTCTTTGGTTGAAGCTCCCATAACTTTACCCATATCTGATGGACCAGAAGCTCCTAATTTTGCAATTATGGCAGTTAGTGCTTCGCGCACTTCACTTTCTTCCATTTGCTTTGGCAAGTACTTTGATATTACTTCATATTCAAAAAACTCTTTTTGAGCCAAATCGTCACGGCCTTCTTTTTTAAAAAGCTCACCACTTTCTTTTCTCTGCTTGGTTGCTCTCATTAAAAGTTTCATTTCAGTATCTTCCGAAATTTCTTCTTTGGCTCCTTTTTCTGTTTCTGCCAAAAGAATGGCTGATTTAATGCTTCTTAAAGCCATTAATTCGTCTTTGCGTCTAGCAAGCATGGCTTGCTTTATATCTTCATTAATTGTTTCCTTAAGACTCATTCGTTTATTTTTTGATGGTAAATCTATAACTTGCGACAAAAATAGGAATTCTATTGATATGGCAACCCGTTTAAGTGTTAATGTGAACAAAATTGCGACCTTGCGCAATGCACGAGGTGGAAATAACCCTAATATTGTTCAAATATCTAAAGATATTGAAAAATTTGGGGCACAAGGAATTACTGTGCACCCAAGACCAGATGAAAGGCATATTACGTATCAAGATGTACTTGATTTATCAAAAACAATAACAACTGAATTTAATATTGAAGGATACCCAGATAAGCGATTTATGGATTTGGTGTTAAAAGTAAAACCAACACAGGCCACTTTGGTACCTGATCCTCCTGGAGTGTTAACTTCTAATGCAGGTTGGAATACCATTAAAAATGAAGCATACTTAAAAGAAATTATACAAGAACTAAATCAAAATGGTATTAGAACCTCAATTTTTATAGATACTAACCCAGCTAATATTGAAGGAGCTGCCAAAGTTGAAAGCAAAAGAATTGAACTTTATACAGAGCCTTATGCCATCAATTTTAAGTCTGACAAAGAAGCTGCCGTTCAACCTTTTATAAAAGCTGCTCAAAAAGCTCATAAGCTTGGGCTGGAAATAAATGCAGGGCACGATTTAGATTTAAATAATTTAAAATACTTTGCTCAATCTATCCCTTTTTTAAATGAAGTATCCATTGGTCATGCACTAATTAGCGATGCCCTATATTTTGGGTTAGAGAATACCGTTCAAATGTACCTGCAACAATTAGAAAATTAATGAAACTTAATTATAGAAAAATGGGAGAAGGCAAACCTCTCATTATTTTACACGGGTTGTTTGGCTCATCCGATAATTGGATAAGCATTGGTCGTAAACTTGGCGAAACACGAACAGTGTTTTTACTCGATCAACGTAATCATGGCGATTCGCCACATAGCGATGAATTTAGTTATAAAGTAATGGCAGCTGATTTAAAGGAATTTGTTGAAGAGCATTCCATAGCAAATTTTGATTTAATAGGCCACTCTTTAGGTGGAAAAACAGCGATGTTGTTTGCTACACAATATCCTGAATTAATTGATAAGCTAATTATAGTTGACATTGCACCAAAGCAATACCCCGTACATCACGATACGATTATAGAAGGTTTAAAATCTATTGATTTATCATCCTTACAATCGAGAAGTGACGCAGATACTGCTTTGGCAAAACATGTTCCATTAGTAGGTGTTCGCCAATTTTTATTAAAAAATTTAAAGCGCACGCCAGATGGATTTGCTTGGAAAATAAATTTGGATGTAATTCAAAAAGAAATAGCAGAAGTGGGCAAAGGGCTTCCTACTAATGCTCATTTTGATAAACCAACTTTGTTTATCCGAGGCGGAATGTCGAATTATATTTTAGAAGATGACATTGAACTAATACAACATCATTTTCCT
>CAZQWZ010000004.1:0-13310 GCA_964596935.1 uncultured Roseivirgaceae bacterium | reverse complement strand
AATGAAAAAAGGAATTATCTATCTTATCCCATCCGTGATTTCTACGGATACTGCATTGAATGTACTCCCTAAACAAATACTTGATGTTGTAAAGAACACTAACTATTTTCTTGCCGAAACCATTCGGGAATCAAGGCGTTTTATTAGCAGCCTTAAATTAGGTATTGATATTTCAACACTTAAATTTGAAAAAGTTGATAAAAACACACAAGATGCTGAAACCGAAAAATATCTTTCACCTGCTTTAAAAGGACAAAATATTGGGGTTTTATCGGATGCGGGTTGCCCTGGCGTGGCTGACCCCGGAGCTCAGGTTGCTCGAATTGCTCATAAATTGGGTTTGCAAGTTGTACCACTCGTGGGGCCATCTTCTTTACTGCTCGCTTTAATGGCTTCGGGCATGAATGGCCAATCATTTGCTTTTAATGGCTATTTGCCTATTGATGTAAAAGAAGCTTCACAAAAAGTTAAGCAATTTGAAAAAACATCTAGAAGCAACAACCAAACACAGCTATTTATAGAAACGCCTTATCGATCGGATCGAACTTTTGAAATTCTTATAAAAAATCTAAGTCCCGATACACTCTTATGTGTTGCAAAAGATATAACTGGATCTAAAGAATATATTAAATCCTTAGCGGTAAGTCAATGGAAAAATCAAAAGTTAAAAATAGGTAAAGAGCCCACCGTTTTTCTTTTTTTAGCCAACTGATTAATTACATTTGTTCCCTTAATAAAAAATCAATATTACATGTCATATTTATTTACTTCTGAGTCTGTTTCTGAAGGGCATCCTGATAAAGTTGCCGATCAAATTTCTGATGCACTCATTGATTATTTTTTAGCCTTTGATCCGCAATCTAAAGTGGCTTGCGAAACTTTGGTGACAACTGGGCAAGTAGTATTGGCAGGTGAAGTTAACACTAGTACCTATTTAGATGTACAGACTATTGCCCGCGAAGTAATTGCTAGAATTGGCTACACCAAAAGTGAATATATGTTTGAAGCACACTCGTGTGGTATTTTATCTGCCATCCACGAGCAATCTTCAGATATAAACCAAGGTATTGACCGAAAGGTTGCGGATGATTTTGAATCAAAAGCAAATGCTCAAGGTGCAGGAGACCAAGGAATGATGTTTGGGTATGCTACTAAAGAAACTGAAAACTATATGCCTTTGGCATTAGACCTTTCTCATAAAATTCTTCAAGAATTAGCCGCTGTAAGAAAGGCAGGAGATGTAATTAAATACCTTCGACCAGATGCAAAATCGCAAGTAACCATTGAATATGCCGATGACAACAAACCTGTTCGAATTGATACCATCGTAGTATCTACTCAGCACGATGATTTTGCCCCTGATGAAGAGATGTTGGCTACTATTAAAAAAGACATCATTAATTATGTAATTCCAAGGGTAAAAGAACAGCTTAGCCCTGAGATACAGGCTTTGTTTAATGATGATATTTTATATCATATAAACCCAACAGGCAAATTTGTAATTGGTGGCCCACATGGTGATACAGGGTTAACTGGCCGCAAAATAATTGTGGATACCTATGGCGGAAAAGGCGGCCACGGAGGTGGCGCATTTAGTGGCAAAGATCCAAGTAAAGTTGATAGAAGTGGAGCTTATGCCACAAGGCATATGGCAAAAAACTTAGTTGCAGCAGGTATATGCGATGAAGCCTTAGTACAAATTTCTTACGCCATTGGTGTTGCCAAACCTTGCGGTCTTTTTGTTGATACTTATGGAACATCTAAGGCTAAAGATGGACATGGAAACACGCTTACTGATGGAGAAATTGCTAAAAAATTAGAATCTATTTTTGATATGCGACCCTATGCTATTGAGCAAAGATTAAAATTGAGAAACCCTATTTATTCTGAAACCGCAGCTTATGGGCATATGGGCAGAGAACCCAAAATTATTACCAAAATTTTTGAGAATGCTGGCCAAAGAACTGAAATTGAAGTAGAGCTATTTACTTGGGAAAAACTTGATTATGTTGATAAAATAAAAGCAGAATTTAGCTTATAACCTGAGTTCAAAGATTAAATTCTAGAAACAGAAAGGGCTTCATTCTACATAGAATGAAGCCCTTTCTGTTTAACCCAAATTATGCAATAGGACTTCTATTACTAATACAAACTGCTTCAAATCAGTCGTTTCACTTAGTTTATTTTCTTAACCATAGCGGTGCTATGCTTTGCGAACATAAACTCCTGATTTATTGTAGTTTGCATTCTCATTACGAACCCTATTGCATAAAGTGGGTTTAATAATCATATCCAAATTAGTGACTCATCACTTTTTCTTTATGCCTTTTCAGCTGCTTTTTTAAAGCCTGAGCAGATTCATCTGTTGCTGCTTCAAATGAAGAGGCTGTAGCCGCAGCAAAAAGTTGATCCCCTGGTATATTAATTTTTATTTCAACAGTTTTATTTTTTATTCCTTCATTATTTAATTTCATATAAACCTCTCCATCAATTATTCGGTCAAAAAAAGTATCCAACTTATCTAATTTTTTTTGAACAACATCTTGCAGTTTGGTGTCTGCATCAAACTTAATCGAGTGCATTTTAACTTTCATAGTGATATATATTTATATGTAACATTAATTTCAATTATGCTTTAGGGTGTGCCTTTTCAAACACCTTTTTTAATTTATCTAGTGAATTGTGCGTGTAAATTTGTGTAGCAGCCAAGCTCGAATGCCCAAGTAATTCTTTTACGGCATTTAAGTCAGCCCCATTATTTAATAGGTGAGTTGCAAATGTATGCCGTAAAATATGTGGGCTATTTTTTTCGAGCGATGTAGTGGCACCCAAGTATTTCTTAACCTTCCTATATACAAATGCTTCGTATAAAGGCTGGCCCTTGTTCGTCAAAAGTAAAAAATCATTTGCTCCACTCATAAACTCCACTTCTCTTAGTTGCAAATACTTTCGAATCAACTTTGCTACTTCTATATTTAACGGAATTATGCGTTCCTTGTTGCGCTTACCAAGCACCTTTACTTGTCTTTTTTCAATATTTATTGAATTTATTTTTAAACCAATTAATTCAGCTCTACGCATGCCAGTTGCATACAACAATTCCATCAGCAGCTGATCTCTGATACCTTTAAAATCATCACCAAAATCAACCGATTCAAATAATCGTTGCATTTCAATTTCTTGTGCAAACTGAGGTAATCGTTTAGGAGTTCGAAGTGCTTTTAACTGAATAGAAGGATTGGTTGTAATAGAGCCTGATCGCACTAAAAACTTATAATAACTTCTTAAAGAAGCCATTTTTCGATTTATTGAAGAAGGAGATAACTTATCCTCAACCAAACTAATTATCCAAGCCCTTATATGAGAATGGGTAACTGATTGTAAATTTAAATAAGAGCCTAAAGAGGTAAGAAATACATTGAATTGATCTAAATCGTTTTTATAAGAAACTACAGTATGAGAACTGTAACGTTTCTCAAATTCAATATATTTTAGGAAGGATTTTATCATTAAGTTAATAGTGATGCAGTTAAACCGCTAACACTACTAACTTAATAATTAATGATGACTTTAAGGATAAGATTAGTAATTATCTTTTGCAAACATTTTTTGTTTGTATGCAGCCTTAAGTTTCATAGTTCTATTCGTAATAGATGGCTTTTCAAAAGCAGTTCTTGATCTTAATTCTCTCAATACTCCAGTTTTTTCAAACTTTTTCTTGAATCTTTTAAGAGCTCTGTCAATTGACTCGTTTTCTTTTACATTTATAATGATCATATCTATAACTAAACGTTTATTTCCAAATTGGAGCGCAAATATAGGAAGCTTAAAATCTAATTCAAAATCATTCTCCTAACAAAAGTTTAGAAATAACTAATTTTTGAATTTCCGATGTTCCTTCTCCTATTGTGCACAACTTTGAATCTCTAAAATACTTCTCAACAGGGTAATCTTTGGTGTAACCATAACCTCCAAATATTTGCACAGCATCCGTTGCTACTTCTACTGCAATTTCTGAAGAATAATACTTTGCAATCGCAGACTCTTTCGTCATTGGTAAATGATTATTTTTTAACTCAGCGGCATTTCTAATTAATTGCTTTGCAGCCTCCACTTTTGTAGCCATATCAGCGAGCTTAAATGAAATACCCTGAAAACTCGCAATTGATTTACCAAATTGATGCCTTTCTTTAGCATAAATTATAGATTCCTTTAAAGCTCCTTCTGCAATGCCTAAACCAAGGGCAGCTATTGATATTCGTCCACCATCTAAAATTTTTAATGCTTGCACAAATCCATCTCCTATTTCGCCAAGTACATTCCCGATAGGAATTCTGCAATCATCTAAAATCACTTCAGTGGTTTCCGAAGCTCTCATTCCTAATTTATCTTCCTTTCTCCCTGCTTTTAACCCAGGAGTTCCTCTTTCAACAACAAAGGCTGTCATTGCTCGCTTAGCTCCAATTTTACCTGTGCGTGCCATTACAATAAGAATATCACCAGAATTACCGTGCGTAATAAAATTTTTCGAACCGTTTAGCACCCAAAAATCACCTTCTTTCACAGCAGTTGTCATCATGTTACCAGCATCGCTGCCCGTGTTGGGTTCGGTTAAAGCCCAAGCACCAATCCATTCACCCGAAGCCAGTTTTGGCAACCACTTCGTTTTTTGTTCTTGATTACCAAAAGTTAAAACATGGTTTGTGCACAATGAATTGTGAGCTGCTAGTGAAAGCCCAATTGAAGGATCCCAAATAGATATTTCACTTATGGCTGCCACATATTCATGATATCCCATTCCAGATCCACCGTATTCTTCTGGAACCAAAATACCCATTAACCCTAGCTCTCCTAACTTCGTAAAAACTTCTCTAGGAAAAATTTGCTTCTCATCCCATTCCCTCCTCTCTTTTTCAATATGCTTTTTTCCAAAATCTTCTAAAGATTTTTTAATCATGTTTATATTTTCGCTAGTATTCATAGTTTATATGGTTGATTATCAATATTTTAAAATTTAAACTTAAAGCTTGTTCGCTAAATTAATCTATTTTATTCATTTAAGATGAACAAAAGAATTTCTGTGCAGCCATTCAGAATATATTTCATCTTATTTTTACATTAAATTTTTTAATATATGAAAATAGCAGTTGTTGGTAGTGGTTATGTTGGATTAGTAACGGGTACTTGTTTTGCCGAAACAGGCAATACCGTAACGTGTATTGATATTGACAAGCAAAAAGTTGATATGCTTAAAGGTGGCAAAATTCCTATTTACGAGCCTGGGCTAGATTTGCTTTTTGATAGAAACACTAAGCAAGAAAGGCTCCTATTTACAACTAACCTCGAAGAAGGAATAAAAGGTGCTCAAGTAATCTTTTTAGCACTACCCACCCCTCCAGGCGAAGATGGCTCTGCCGACTTAAAATATATTTTAACCGTAGCCAATGATTTAGGATCAATTCTTAAAGAATATGCTGTCATAGTTGACAAAAGTACAGTGCCTGTGGGTACTGCCGAAAAAGTTACAGCAGCAATAGCTAAAAATGCAACTGTTGATTTTGATGTGGTTTCAAACCCTGAATTTTTAAGAGAAGGCGTTGCTGTAGATGACTTTATGAAACCTGACAGAGTTGTAATAGGAACCCAATCTGAAAAAGCGATTGAAATAATGGAACAATTGTACGAGCCTTTAGTTCGACAAGGAAACCCCATTATTTTTATGGATGAAAAATCTGCAGAACTAACCAAATATGCAGCTAATTCATTTTTAGCAACAAAAATTACCTTTATGAATGAAATTGCCAATCTATGTGAGCTTTTAGGAGCTGATGTAGATATGGTTCGTAAAGGAATTGGAACAGACTCACGGATAGGAAAACGTTTCTTATTTTCTGGAATAGGTTATGGTGGCAGTTGTTTTCCTAAAGATGTGCAAGCATTGGCAAAATCAGCTAAAGATGCTAATTACGATTTTGGCATTTTGAATGCCGTAATGGATATTAACGAATCTCAAAAAACTAAACTTATCCCCAAACTAAAAACATATTTTGGAGGCTCTCTCAAAGGAAAAACTATCGCTATGTGGGGATTGGCTTTTAAGCCAAACACAGATGATATTAGAGAAGCTCCAGCTTTAGTTAACATTGATGAGTTAATAAAGGAGGGCGCAAATGTTAAAGCTTTTGATCCTGAAGCAATGGACAATGTAAAAGGTATTATTGGAGATAAAATATCGTATGCAGATAATCAGTATGATGCTTTGGATGGAGCAGACGCCCTACTTATTGTAACTGAATGGCCTGTTTTTAGAGCACCAGATTTTGATAAAGTAAAATCATTACTTAAAAATCATGTTATTTTTGATGGGAGAAATCTCTACAAGACTTCTGAAATGAAAAAACAAGGATTTGAGTATTATAGTATTGGTAGAGAGGAAGTGAAAAATGGGTAAGAAAAAAGTACTTATTACTGGAGCTGCTGGCTTTTTAGGATCTCATTTATGTGATCGGTTTATAAAAGAAGGGTTTAAAGTGTTTGCAATGGATAACCTAATTACAGGTGACCTACGTAATATTGAACATTTAAATAACAACCCTAATTTTGAATTTATAAATCACGATGTTTCTGAACATATTGAGTTTGAAGGCACACTAAATTACATTCTACATTTTGCATCGCCTGCAAGCCCAATTGATTACCTTAAAATACCTATTCAAACATTAAAAGTTGGATCTCTTGGAACTCATAACTTACTTGGCTTAGCCAAAGATAAAAATGCACGCTTATTAATTGCCTCTACTTCAGAAGTATATGGCGACCCCAATGTGCATCCTCAACCAGAAGAATACTATGGCAACGTAAACCCTGTTGGGCCTAGGGGTGTTTATGACGAAGCCAAACGATTTCAAGAAGCCATTACCATGGCTTACCACACGTATCATGGCTTAGAAACACGTATTGTGCGTATTTTTAACACGTATGGCCCTCGAATGCGGTTAAACGATGGACGTGTTTTACCCGCTTTTATTGGGCAAGCGTTAAGAGGCGAAGACTTAACTATTTTTGGAGATGGTTCTCAAACACGTTCGTTTTGTTATGTAGATGATTTAATTGAAGGTATTTACAGGTTATTGTTTAGTGATTATGTACAACCGGTAAATATTGGAAACCCGCATGAAATAACTATTTCTCAATTTGCTGAAGAAATAATTAAATTGACTGGAACAGATCAAAAAGTAATTTACAAACCACTACCCAAAGATGATCCGTTGCAACGCCAACCTCAAATTGATAAAGCAAAGGAAATTTTAGATTGGGAACCAAAGGTAACGCGTGAAGAAGGGTTAAAAATTACGTATGAATATTTTAAATCTCTTTCAGAAGAAGATCTTTACAAAAAAGAGCATAACACCTTTGAAGGATATATAAAAAAATAGATTGCTATAAAACCACCCCATGCCTGCGGTTGGCAGGCCTAACCCCTCCTAGGAAGGGAATCATAAATAATTGACTAATGAATAAAAATATTATTGTTACAGGTGGTGCAGGGTATATTGGTTCGCATACTGTTGTTGAATTAATAGCCCAAGGATACACGCCAATTATTGTGGATAATTTCTGTAATTCAGAGAAATCTGTAATGGCTAGGCTTACTGGAATTACAGGCAAAGAAGTGAAACTTTATGAAGGTGATTGCAATAACAAGGCCTTTATGAAAACTGTATTTTCAGAGACTAACCCTATGGGCGTTATTCATTTTGCAGCGTATAAAGCAGTAGGAGAATCAGTAGAAAAGCCTCTTGATTACTATAATAATAATGTAGTATCGCTGCTTGTTCTATTAGAAGTGATGAAACAAGTTGGTTGCAACCAACTTGTTTTTTCTTCTTCGTGTACCGTGTATGGCACACCAGAAAAATTACCTGTTACCGAGCAATCTCCCACACAAAAAGCCAATTCACCTTATGGTAATACCAAACAAATTGCAGAAGATATTATACAAGACCAAGTGGTTGCTAAATCTGGATTGAGTGCGATAGCATTACGCTACTTTAACCCCATTGGAGCACACCCAACAGGGCTAATTGGCGAATTACCCTTAGGTGTACCAAGCAATTTAGTGCCATTTGTAACTCAAACAGCCGCTGGCTTAAGAAATGAGCTTACCATTTTTGGTAATGATTATAATACTCCTGATGGCACCAATATTAGAGATTATATTCATGTAGTTGATTTGGCTAAAGCCCATGTAAAAACATTAGAATACCTACATGGCAAATCTATTTTTTACGATTTTATAAATGTAGGCACAGGCACAGGCACCTCGGTACTCGAAATAGTTGAAACATTCGAAAAAGTAAGTGGCCAAAGGCTCAACTGTAAAATTGGGCCTAGAAGAGCAGGTGATGTGGAGCAAATATATGCCTCAGTTGATAAATCTAAGGAGGTGCTTAACTGGCAAACAGAGCTTACCGTTGAAGATGCGTTGAGAGATGCTTGGAACTGGCAAAAAAACTTGCCAATTAAAAATAGTACCTTCTACTTGCTTGTGCCTTAATAGTAAAATGTGTGTTTATTCTACCTCCAATACTATAAATTCTACTCTCCTGTTTTTGGCTCTGCCATCGGGTGTTAAGTTAGTAGCTACAGGCGATTTTTCGCCATAACCCTTGTGGGTAACTCTATCTTTACTAATGTTTTGCGCAAGTATATACTCGGCAACAGATTGCGCTCTTGAATTAGAAATTCCTTGATTATACGCCTCTTTACCAACACTATCGGTATACCCACTAATTTCAATTTTAAGCGATGGTACTGCTCTAAGCAAATCTATCACTCTATTTATATCGGTATAAGAATCATGCCGTAGCTTGGTAGATGCCGTTTCAAAAAAGATATGGCTCAATAATATTTTTTCGCCTACATTTAACGGCATCATTTGCAACTCTTTTGTAATTGCTACATTTTCGGTTTTTCCTGTTAGGTCAACATCTGTTAGTATGCCAAAATACTTTTTTGCGCTTGCTGTTAATGTGTTTTTTTCTCCTAATGCAATTTTTACTTCATAGGTTCCTACACCTTTATTTATTATAGCATTGGTACTAAGTGCTCCATTTACTTCAATTACAAAATCAGAAGAAATCGGTTTACCTGTTTTCATGTTAACTACAGTACCTGTTACTGTTGCCCGTTTTTTAAGTGGGTTGGCAAGCAAATCTTGTGTTATTTCTTTATAGTTTTTAACATTTATTAAATCTATTACTGCAACTACAGGTGCGAATTCATCAGCCTGCAATTGAAAGATGTATTTCTGTCCCCAAGGAAGTCTTATTTTATACTTTGAACCTATTGTTGCAATACTATCCACCACAACACCATTTATTACGATTTTGGGATTGGTTTCAGTTAAGATGGCTACGTTCCCTTCTGTGTTAATCAAATTACCTGTAATATCTACATAGGAAATTGCCGTAAGCAACAAATCTCGATTGATTTGAATTTGTTTACTTTCAGCAGTTACATCTACTGTAACATTTTCTGGAATGTAATTTCCAGATTGCACTTCTAAATTATATACCCTCCCTAATGGAAGTTTTACAGAGTATGTGCCACTTAAGGTATCTGTAGCTAAGGAGTCCACTATTTGCCCATTAACCAATACATTAAAAGGCTCGGTTAGTAATTCTCCATTTACAGTTACAGTACCAGATAAATCTAAAAATGGTAAAAGTGAAAGTTCGAGATCTCTTTCCATTGGTAAATACTCAAGGTCATAGCGAGCATCAATAACTTCTAGCTTAGCTTCCATTTCTAATGCCTCTGCTTGTAACTCATATCTCTTACCTAGAGGTAATCTTACAGCATAAGTACTTGAGTCTTTATTAATACGTATTGAGTCAACAACCTCTCCATTAATCTTTATTTTATAATCACCCTCAAATTTTTTGTTGTCTAATTTAACAACGCCCTTTAAATCGACATAAGGCTTTGGCTCATAGATTTTAACAATAAAAATATCTGCATCATCTCCCACATCTGCTTTAGTAAATATGGCCCAATTATTTTCGTTAAAACGCTTATAATAATTTTCCCAAGAATTAGAATTTATTGTATCGCTTACTTTTATTGGATTCGACCAATCCGTAGATTCAACATTTTTCCGCGTAATCCGATATATGTCATTTTTATAATTTTCTCTCTTGCCGTTTTTAAAAGCTGAAAAATAAAGAGTAAGGTTATCATCTGATAAATACGGTGACTCTACAGAGCTAAATTCTTTAGCTATTTTCTTATTTTTTATTGCTTTGGGCTTTTCCCATTTATCATTATTTTTAATTGTGCTATAACGAATAGTGTTGCTTGATGCACTTAACCAAGAAGAAGAATACACGAGAAAAAGGGAGGTCGCATCTTTGTTCATATAGGCAGAACTAACTATTCCTTTATCCTTTTTCTTTACTTTAGGAATTTTGATGGTTTCTGGCAAAGACCACCCATTTTCTGTTTTAGTAACAAATGAAAGTCCTCTACTTTTATATTTTCCATTTTTTCGATAATTACCCGAAATTAAAAATTTACCCTTTTCGGTAATACTATAAATTGAATTAAATCTAGCATTATTAAATAATGCATCAATTCGTTTTGCTTCACTCCAACTGCCATTATCTTGTAATTGTGCATACCAAATATCTTGGCTATGAAAATCACCATAATGATTATTTGGGTGATTTAACCTTGAAAAATAAATTGTCTTTTCATCTAAGCTAAATACTGGATTTATCTCATTATATGCAGAATTGATAGCCTCACTTATACCATAAGGCATAAACCTATTGGGCTTCCCATTGGCAGTTAATTCTTGTGCCGTGCTAAGATTAGCAATACTAACTAAACTTATTACTAAAAAATATCTTAAAATAGTCATCGTATTTTTACTCATTTCAATCATTTTAATGAGGTTTATAGGAATTTTTCCTAATGCCATTTTTCTTTTTATTTAACCCTTGACTTGGCAACCTACTTTCACTTTTTATTCTACCAAATACTAAATTTACTCCAAACCTAAGATTGAAATTTTTGATTTGGTAAGGGAGAAGCAGTCCATCAATATTTGATTCAGCATCACTTACTTTAACAAAGGTTGCAGGCAAAATATTATCCATTACTAAATGAAACTGAACTGGCCCAGGTTTAAAAACAAGGCCTAATCCCATATTAAATGAACTTTTTCTAAACCACCACCAACTTGTTGTAAGATCAAAAGATTTGCTAACTGAGTAGTTAAGTCCTCCTACTAAACCCATTGACACACCTTTAAAAAACTCTGTGTATAAAGATCCTGTCACTTTAATTTTGGGCGTTAGCTGATAATGAGCTGAAATAAAAATATTCGTTGGCATCCAAGTACGGTATGCATTTTGGGTTGTGTCAATTCCATTTTCTACGGCATCTAAATAGCCGCCAAAAATACTATCTGTTTGCACAGTAATAAGGCTATCAATATTATCTCCAACGCCTAGCTCAACAGTTACCCCTTCATAAATAAAGGTTGTATCAATCTCGTAATTTCTTACATAGCTTTTCCAGTTAATAAACCCAAGGTTATTAAGTGCAACACCAAAACTTAACTTATCCGAAAATTGATATGTTACACCACCATCAATAGCAAAACCTTTATTAAGCTTTATTACATCTCTATATTCAGCAAACCCCTCTAGATTTCCTAAATCTTCAAGGTTGTGAACCTTATCAGAGTCAACACCTACAGCAGCATTAATTTTCATCTTTGCATTTACCTCGTATTGATAAATATCTGCATCACTAATATTGATTTCTATATCTGAACTTTCTGTTTGAATATTTGCAATACCTCTTAGAAGTTTGGCTCTTCCTCCGTAAGTCCACTTTGAATCTGGCACTACTCTTGTAAAGCCAAGCCCAAATTCTAAATAACTGGTACCGTAAACACCAAGGTTAGAAAGTGAGTACCCATCTTCCACTTGTTCTGCTGCAATTGAAATTAAATCCTTAGGATATAGCATTCTAACATCCGTAACAAACCGTGTATTAAATGAGAAGAAATTGTCTGCTGCCTTAACTCGTACATTAAAAATGTCAACATTAGCTCCAACACCTATATAATTTTTATTTTCACTTAATCCATCGATAAAATTATTTATATCAACAACTCCATTTTTATCCATTAATTCTTTTACACTAATGGCAGAATTATTAAACCCAACAAAAAAGGAAGGCACTGGCAACGAAATGGAGGTTTTATGCTCTGGAACGGATGCGCTATTTAAAAAAGCACTTTGCGATAGTACAGGCATATGATACATTGTAAATTCTTGCTGGCCTTTTACATTACATATAGCTGAAAAAATTACAACTGAGATTAATAACAACCTTTTTTTAATATTCATCTTTCTAGTTGTTTTTAAAATGGTTAAGATCAATAATAGCGTTAAGTGATAAGCCCAATCCTATTGTAATGTAATTATCTGCACTAATTCTCACACTTTTTCTAGGAGTAGCATCCGCACCTGCCGTGGATAGATATACTCCAATTTTAATACTTTTGGCATACCTTATTTTTTCATACAACTCATTATCCATTCCAATGTCATTCGTTGTTACAGTAGGCGAAATAGCTAACCCCGAATCATCTACATTGGCAGATTCAAATATTTTTTTTCCATTTAAAGTAGTGAATAGCGAATCAATCACATTTTGTTGTTCTGTTGAATCAAGAAAATATAACTGAAGGCCTATTTCAAAAGGGAAATTATTTTCGACTAGTAAATGAACATTTACATTATCAAAACTTACTAGGCTATCAACGGCAATTTGAAGGCTTATATCTTTTACAGTATCAACAAAGGCATAATTATTAGCGAAACCTTCTAAAGGCAAAACCAATTCTGCATTTACCACAAGTTGGCTAGAGTCTGTTACAAAATTACCATTAGTGGGCGGCCCATTAGGGTTGGCTTCTGTGCTGCCTCTCATAAAAGCCGATTTTGGTATGGAACTTATCAGCTCTGATAGATTATCAGTATTTTCATTAGACATTGAAAAATTACTGATTTCATTTTCTCCAGGAGTTACAGCTCCTTTTATTAAAATTGGTTGATCATCAAATGTGCCTGTTACAAATAATTTCTCATCATTATACTTAGTTACAGAAAGTTCTGTTATACCTAACTCCATATCTATACCTGAAGAATTTTGCATTAAGAGTACCACTTGGGGATTAGTAAAACCAATATTATCTGGAATTTCAATTTCTGGTAAGCCTAACTCAAAAT
>CAZQWZ010000003.1:20050-33769 GCA_964596935.1 uncultured Roseivirgaceae bacterium | reverse complement strand
TTAGTGAAGAAGCCTCTATTCCTTGTGGTTTTCTCTTATTTAATTCTTGGTTGTAACTAACCGTTTTAAGTTTAATATAAACTAAGCTCTTTTTGTTAAAATATTTTTTTATAACACGTTCATACTCTGATTTTAGATTTTTAAACTTGGAAATATCATTACTTGTCAAGTAGTTTTTTAGCAGGCTTTCATAAATTTGTAAGCCCATAAAATGAGCTTCGCTATGGTCTTTTTTTAGCTTGCTTAAAGCGGTTTCAAAATACTCGCGCGTTACCTTTTCATTAGTGCCATTTTCAGACAGCATGTTTCCATGCATTAAATAGTTCTCGATATACCTTAAATTCGATTTCCCTAAATTAGTATCAATCCAATTACCAGCGAGTTCGAATTGCCTATCAGCTTCTTGAAAGTCTCCCATCAATCGATAGGTGTTCGCTTTTAAATTTAAAAGTTGAGCATATTCATCAAATCGTTGATCAATTTCTTTTTGTGATAGCCTTTTCGTTTTTAGTTTTCCTGTTTTAGAATCCACATAAGATTCTTTGGTAATGGCTCTACCTAAAAAATAGTCATTGTTTTCATCTATAAAACCAATTGCTTTTGAATAAAAACCCATACCAGAATAAACCGCACTCAAATTTAATTTTGTTAATGCTGTTAACCTTTCAGATGCATTAAGTTGCTTAATTTTTTGCTGCACTTCGGTGGCAATATTTAATGCCTTAAGCATATCGCCATTTAGAATTAACAAAGCAGAAGCCCTATTTAAATAGCTAATATGTTCTTCTGATTCTGCAGTAAAAACCTTTTCACTCATAGCCAATGCTTTATCTATATCAGTAGAAAAATCAGCTAGCATCCCTTTTGCTAGGTTATTACGAGCTGATAAAAGGTAAAATTCTACAACATATTTATTCTGCTTACCAAGCTTTTTCGTGGTCTTCTTTTTAAGCTTAGTTAGGTATTTCTTAGTTTTTATATAGTCACCAATTTCGTAGGTTGTATTTACTTTATCAACCATTTTGTCCCATTTTTGGGCATTAGAAATCTGGTTAAAAGCAAACAGAAATAGAAGTATTAATAGAGTTGTTTTTAGGTATGAGTTTTCCATGCTCTAAAATTACTCAATTTAGAATCAAGGGTATTAAATTAATCTGAGACTTTATGTAAATAAATTTGTGGTTACTTATCTAAAAGTGTGTTTAATATTTTTATGGCAGATTGTGAAATAACGGTACCTGGGCCAAAGATGGCAGAAACGCCTTTGTTGTATAAATAATCATAATCTTTAGGGGGAATTACTCCTCCTGCAACCACCATAATATCTTCTCGCTCGTATTCTTTTAAAGTTTCGATAAGTTGAGGAATTAATGTTTTATGACCTGCAGCTAAACTAGAAGCTCCCACAATATGTACATCATTTTCTACTGCTTGCTTGGCTACTTCTTGGGGTGTTTGAAATAGAGGGCCTATATCTACATCAAAGCCTAAATCGGCAAACGAGGTGGCGATAACTTTTGCGCCTCTATCGTGGCCATCTTGCCCCATTTTTGCAACTAGTATTCTAGGTCTCCGTCCTTCGAGCTCTGCAAATTTATTTGATAATTCTAATGCCTTTTTAAATTGACCGTCCATTTTTGCTTCGCTTGAATATACCCCAGAAACTGATTTTATAGAGGCAGTGTAACGCCCATAAGTTTTTTCCATAGCTTGCGTAATTTCGCCTAAGGTTGCTCTATGCCTAGCAGCTTCAACCGCAAGTTCTAATAAATTGCCAGACTTTTCTTTAGCCGCTATTTCGATGGCTTTCAATGCCTCATTCACTTTTTCTGAACTACGCTCAGCCTTTAGTTTTGTTAATTGAGCAACTTGCTCCTCTCTAACAGCCGTGTTATCAACTTCTAACAATTCTAACTCTGTGTCGTCTTCTACTTGGTATTTGTTTACGCCAACAATGATGTCTTTATTCGAATCTATTCTTGCTTGTTTTCGAGCTGCAGCAGCTTCAATTTTCATTTTTGGTAAGCCTGATTCTATGGCTTTAGCCATTCCGCCTGCTTCTTCAATTTCTTCAATAAGCTCCCAAGCCTTATGCATCAAATCATTAGTAAGTGATTCAACATAATACGAACCTCCCCAAGGATCGGCAACTGCTGTTATTCCAGTTTCGGTTTGCAAATACTTTTGTGTATTTCTGGCAATTTTTGCCGAATAATCGGTTGGTAATGCAATGGCTTCATCCAGTGCATTGGTGTGCAACGATTGTGTGTGACCAAGTACCGCTGCCATTGCTTCTACACAAGTTCGAGTTACATTATTATAAGGATCCTGTTGAGTTAAACTCCAACCAGAAGTTTGGCTATGAGTTCTTAACGCCATGGATTTAGGATTTTTAGGGTTAAACTGTTTTACAATTTTTGCCCACAACATTCTACCTGCTCTCATTTTGGCAATTTCCATAAAATGATTCATTCCTATGCCCCAAAAAAACGATAATCGAGGAGCGAAAGTATCTATATCTAAACCTGCCTTTATTCCTGTGCGTAAGTACTCTAAGCCATCTGCTAATGTGTAAGCCAATTCAATATCTGCGGTTCCGCCAGCTTCTTGAATATGATAACCACTAATACTGATTGAATTGTACTTGGGCATATACTTAGAGGTATATTCAAAAATATCTGAAATAATTTTCATTGATGGCGCAGGAGGATATACATAGGTATTTCGCACCATAAACTCTTTCAAAATATCGTTTTGAATGGTGCCTGAAAGCTGTTCTTTTTTTACACCACTTTCTTCTGCAGCTACAATGTAAAATGCCAATATGGGTAAAACGGCTCCATTCATTGTCATCGAAACCGACATTTTATCCAATGGAATATCTTTAAAAAGCACTTCCATATCAAGTACCGAATCAATAGCAACGCCTGCTTTGCCTACATCGCCAACCACCCGCTCGTGGTCAGAGTCGTAGCCTCTATGAGTAGCTAAGTCAAATGCTACAGATAACCCTTTTTGGCCAGCGGCCAAGTTTTTTCTATAAAATTCATTAGATTTTTTTGCTGTAGAAAAACCTGCATATTGCCGTATTGTCCATGGCCGTGTTGCATACATTGTAGAGTAGGGGCCACGTAAATAAGGTGGAAGCCCGGCTTGAAAATCGAGATGTTCTAGCTTGCTTACATCACCTTTTGAATACCAAGGCTTTATTTCTATTTTTTCGCTACTAATCCAACTATTGGGAGCTTCATTATTTATTAATACCTCTTTGTTGTTTTTAGGAACCTTAATTTTAAAAGTGACTAGCACTTCTTTTACAAGTAAGTGAGTAAGGTCTTCAATATAATACGAACCTGCCGATGGGTCAACTTCTTTGTTTAAAAATGACTCATCTTTAAGAATAGTTGATATATTTCTTGAAGTTCTAGTGTTTAAAACTTCTAAAGGGTTTTCAGGTTCTACATATAATGAATTGCAACCTCCTATAATTGCAGCCATTGTTGCAGTAGTTCCTTTTAATATATTTTCGTGTGGTTCAAGATCTTCGTTTTTCCAAGCACTTGAAATAGCCATAATTTCAATGAGTGATGGATTTATATCTATTCCTTTTGAGGCTAGCACTTCAGTTAAAATAATTCGAAGTGCCCTTAATTTTGCAATTTCAAGAAAATAATTTGTGCCAATTTCTAATTGAAATACCGATTTGTTAATAATATCAAGTTTTTTATCATCTTGAATATATGTTAATGCATCTTTTGTAATTGTTGTAAGCTGCTCAACGGCCGACTCTTGGTTGGCACTAAAAATAGTGGTTTTTAAACCATTTGAGATGTTTTTATTAGAGGACTTCCAATAACCTGTTAACTTGGCTAAGTCAAATTGTTTTTTGGCATACGCTAAATAATCGTTTACATAATCATTGCCTTCAAATGCAATTGCACAAGATTCTAAATGGATGTCTTTTAAAAGGATTTCGAAATTTTGGTTCGATTTTATCTTGAAAATAATTCCTGTAGCACCAAGATTAAGTGCGTTTATCGCTAGTTTGTTCGCTTGTAATTCATTTTCAACACTAATTTTTTGATAGTTAATCCAATCTCGAGGTTCGCCATCTAATGTTGTTTTATTGGCTAACAGGTTGCTGTACTTTTGTAAGTAGCTTAATTTAATTAAATCTTCTTTTGCATAGTATGCGTCAACAATAATATTTTTATCTAAATTAGAAGACAAAGATTCTATGGTTTTCCCCTTTAAATCTGTCGTTGCTTTTAAGCTCCACTCTTCTTTCGAATTTGGACTAAATTCGTTTAATAAAGATTGATTTTTCTTCTCCATTTTGTTGATTACTTGGTGTATCAAAGTTAATGTAAATACATATTTATTACAGATATTATTTAGAAAGAGTATGAATATTAAAAACTTTTGTAGGATTAGGAGGTTTTAATGAATACAGATAGAATCCTTCTTTTAAGTTCCATTATTTTTACTCAACTTTGACCCTCCTCAAAAATGAATTGTATTATTTTTTAACCAAAATTATTAATGCAAACTGATTGCGTTTCTGTGTGGGAGCAATGCCTAAAGCTCATAAAAAATAAAGTTGCCGAACAAAGTTTCGATACTTGGTTTAATCCTATTAAACCGGTGAAACTTAGTGGGAGCGCGTTAACAATTCAGGTGCCTAGTCAGTTTTTTTATGAGTGGATAGAAGAGCACTATGTTCATATTTTAAAAGAAGCATTAGTTGCAACTATTGGCGATAGGGCTAAGCTTGAGTACTCAGTAATTGTGGATCAAGGAGCGAAAAATAGTTCTCCTTATACAGTTAATCTTCCTAACCTAAATAATAATAAACATAAAGCGGATAAGGCAAAAAGGTTTATCAATCCTTTTGACCTTGATATAATGGATAAGCCTTCAGATTCTCAGCTTAATAATATTTATAATTTTGCGACCTATGTTGAAGGTGATTGTAACAGGCTTGCACGTGCTGCGGGTTATGCAGTTGCAAAAAAACCAGGAGTAACCTCATTCAATCCTTTAATGATTTATGGAGGAGTAGGATTAGGGAAAACACATTTGGTGCATGCGATTGGGAATGAGATAAAATCAAATTTGGATAACAAATTTGTGTTATATGTATCATCTGAAAAGTTTATTAATCAATTTATTAAATCTGTTCAAAATAATGAGGTTCAGAGTTTTCAAAACTTTTACTTACAGGTTGATGTATTAATAATTGATGATGTTCAGTTTTTTGCTAAAAAAGAAAAAACGCAAGAAATGTTTTTTCACATTTTTAATCATTTGCACCAATCGGGTAAGCAAATTATAATGACGAGTGATCGACCTCCAAAGGATTTAAAAGGTTTTGAAGAGCGGCTATTGAGTAGATTTAAATGGGGACTTACCGCAGATATTCAGCAGCCTGATTTTGAAACTAGAATGGCCATTATCCATAATAAAATGGAGGCCGAAGGCATAATTATTCCTGCTGATGTAATTGAATACCTCGCCTATACGGTTGATACCAATGTACGTGAATTAGAAGGTGTTTTAATTTCACTAATTGCTCATGCTTCGTTAAACAAACGAGAAATTGATTTGGAGTTAGCTAAGCAAACCATGAAAAACATTGTGGTGGATATTGAAACGGAAGTAGGTATTGATTATATCCAAAAAACAGTGGCCGAGTATTTTCGTCTTACCCAAGATGATTTAAAAGCAAAAACTCGAAAAAAGGAAATTGTAATTGCCCGCCAAATAGCAATGTATTTTTCTAAAGAATACACCAATCACTCACTAAAATCAATAGGCTACCATTTTGGTGGCCGAGATCATAGTACCGTTATACATGCGGTACAATCTGTAAACGATACCATGGATGTTGATACGCACTTTAGAAATACCATTAAAGAATTAAAGGAAAAGCTTAAGATTAAGAATAAGGGTTAGTTCTAAGTAATATAGCTAAAAATGCTTATAATTCCATTAAAACCACTACTACAAGTCATTCCGTAGGAATCTTAGCCATGTAGCCAATTACTATAAGTGGCAAAGATTTCTTCCTGCCTGCGGCTGGCAGGCGTTGCACTACGAAATGACGTTCTTTGAGTTTTTAGCAAATAACAATATGTATTTATCCTGAAATACAAAATTGCTGTACTATTTAGAACTTAACCCATATTACTAAACGTAATTATTAAGCATTACAGGCATAACTAACATAAGTATGTCTTCGTTTTCATCTTGATCTTGAGGAATAATTAATCCAGCTCTGTTGGGTGCAGAAAGATGTAATTCAATTTGCTTCGACTCAATATTGCCTAGCATCTCAATTAAGAATCGAGCGTTAAAGCCTATTTCAATATCATCTCCAACGTGCTCGCACACTAAACGCTCATTGGCTTCATTTGAAAAATCAAGGTCTTCAGCAGAAATTAGCAATTCGCTGCCTGTAATTTTTAATCGTACTTGGTGTGTGGTTCTGTTAGAATAAATAGAAATACGTTTTAAGGTACTAAGCATTTCCATTCGCTCAATTGTCATTTTAATTGGGTTTTCCAAAGGAATAACATTTTCGTAATCTGGGTAACGCTCATCAATTAAACGACAAATCATTTTAATGTTTCCAAACTTGAAAAATGCATTTGACACATTAAAATTAAGCTCAACATCTGTATTATCAGTTGGTAATATATTTTTTAATAACGTAAGTCCTTTGCGAGGTATGATGATAGAATGGCCATTTTCGGTAGCTACATCTACTCTTCTGTAACGAATTAGTTTATGGCCATCAGTACCAACAAATGTGGTGTTTGTGTCATCAAAGTTAATGTAAACACCTGTCATAGCAGGCCTAAGCTCATCGCTACTGGTAGCAAAAATGGTATTATTAATTGCCTTGTAAAGCACCTCTGTAGAAAGGTTGTTTACAGAAAAATCGGCCTGCACGTCTGGAACTTTAGGAAAATCAGTAGCATTTTCGCCTGCCAATTTAAAATGCCCATTATCGCTGCTCATTTCAATACTATACGAACTTTCGTCAATTGAAAAAGTAACAGGTTGCTCGGGCAAGTTTTTTAACGTATCTAATAAAATTTTAGCTGGTACCGCTATGCTTCCAGTTTCGCTAGATTCTACTTGCAGTTCTGTAATAATAGAAGTTTGTAAATCAGAGGCGGTAACTATTAGCATTCCTTCATTTATTTCGAAAAGAAAATTTTCAAGAATTGGCACAACAGGATTAGTGGTGATAACTCCTTGAATATTAGATAACTGCTTCAGTAGTACGGACGAGGAAACAATAAATTTCATTTATATAGATTATAAGATACAATTAATATGGTAAAGGTATAAATATTTACGAGTTGAAACTAGCACAATATGGATTGAGCTATTGAAAATCTGATTTTTTTACAATTATTTTATCTAATCGCTTTTTATTAAATAAGCAATAAGAAGAATCGGAAGCAAATCCGAGATAAAAAGCGCTCTCGTTTTTTGTGGCATAAACACTTACTTTTTCTTCTGCTCCAGAAATTTTAGTTACAGAAATACTGGCAAGTGGGTTATTCTCGTTAAAGTTATTAGGGATATATGTTTTATATTCTGCTGGGTGTAAATATTGCTCGGTTTGTAAAAACAGTAAATTCTCTAGTGAAGTAATTAGTTGAGTACTATCAGCATTAACATCCATAATTTCAAAAAACTGGTTTTTGTAACGAAATTCAATGCTCTCATTAGGATATTGGATTTTAAGACTATTTAAATTGGTAAATAATGCTGAAAAAACTCTACGAGTTCGCCAATCACCTTCGGGTACTTCAAAAATGCCTGCCACATAACTTTTGTAACCAGGAATGTGAATCCTATAGGCTTGATCTTGCTCATCTAGCAAATAAGAAGATTGAGATTCGCTATTACCCCAAATCCAATAATGTTTAATTGATTCTTGATTGTTTAAAACTGAAACCTCAACTCCATGTATTTTGATTAAATTGGTTATCGAATCATTTTGAGATTGTGCTACCTGTCTTCTAATTTCGAGCTGACTTAGCACAGAGAAAAACACGTCTCGCATATTAGGATCTAACTCAAACTTGTTATTAACCAACCACTTGCCATTTATGTAACTTAAGGTGTTAGTACTTGATTCAGATTTTAGTATAACATCTGTAATAACAGTTTGTTGATTTAGAGTAAACTGTTTTTTATCAATAGATAAGCCTTCTGATTTAGTATCTAGGTACGGAAGTAGCGAGATAAGAATAAGCACTGCGCATAAAGCTAAAATGAGCCGGGTGTTTTTTTGTTTTTGCATTAGTTAGCTTTAGTGCTTTGCGTATTTTCTTTTACGGATCCAATAATTTACCATACCTAAAATAATTACAAGTAAAACAGGAATTGCGAGGTTGATAATTTGCCATTTTAGTTTTCCTTCTTTCAGCTTTACTTTATCCAAAGGGCGAATGATAATTTGCTTTGAACGGGCAGTTATAAGTCCATCACCTCGTGTTAAATAATTTAGCAGGTTACTAATTAAATCTTGATTGGCAAATGTTTGATTTGTAAATGGGTCGTAACCAAGTGGTAATGGTTGCCCTGTTTTAGGGTCAAAATCATTTCTAGCTAGGTCGCCATCGCTTATAACGATGAGCTTTGATTTGCCACTCGATTTAAAATTTTCTTTAGATGCTCCTTTGGGCAAAAACTTGTTTTTAAAGAAAGAAGTAAACTCTCCTTCTAAAAGATAAGCCATTGGAATATGGGGTGTTTTAAACTTATCAGGATTTAATTCTCGCTGCATTAAATTGATATCTACAAAAGTAGGGCTCATTAATTTTCTGGCATAAGGCGAAGATGAAAAGAGAAGGGTTTTGGTTATTCCTGGTGCTTTAACGGTATCAATACTACTTGCAAAACGAGTGATGGTTGCATCTAAATTGCGCACGGTTACGTGTTTGGAGTATTCGTTTACAACAGGGTAATAGGGCCATTGGAGTAACTGAATTTTGGGTTGATCTCCCTCATTGCCAACAACAATGGGAGTCGTTCCTGAAACAAAATCTTGAATTAGATCATTATTAATTCTTACGCCATATTTAAAAAGCAGGTCATCGATATCTAAATCGTACGGAAAACTATAGGTGCCTATATTGGCACTGTCCATGTTTACGGCCACTTTATCTAGTAAAAAAAGTCCGCTTCCTCCATTTATAAGGTATTGATCAATTTTGTATTTATCGCTTACAGAAAAGCGAGTTGTTGGCTTTGCCAATAAAATAACATCGTAAGGTGGAATGGTTTCTACTTTGGTGATATCAATTGTTTTAACAAAATAGCTCTTATCTAGTGCTTGGTATAAGCTGATAAAATCAGCAGAATCTAGCTCATTATGCCCTCTTAAAACTCCAAGTGTTGGCAAATCTAAAGCGATTAAATCTTCAATTGCTTTCGCTAATTCATATTCAATTCCTTCGATAGATTGATTTAGACGTTGCTCTGGCGAAGCGGCTTTGTTTCCTTTTAAAAGTTGCACACCTTTTTCGACACTGCCATAAGAAATAACCACACCTGGAACTATACGTTTTTGAATTCTTTTGCCTTCTTCGGTTATAAATACATCGGTTGGTTGCACGCCTTTGCGAGCCAACGAAACCATAAATTGATTGCGAGATTTAGCACTTACTGCCTGGTCTGGGTTAACAAATTGAAACTGAATTTTTCCATTAGAGTAAACACTAAACTCATTAAGCGTTTCTTCAAGTGATGAGCGCATTCTTTTAAAACTTGCAGGCAGCTCACCTTCTAAATAAGCTTCGATATAGATGTCATCATCCAATTCCTTTAGCATTTTTTGTGTGGCTGGCGATATGCTGTATCTATTTTCCTCTGTAAGATCAAATCTTAAAAAGTAAATGGAAGCCAAGCTATTTAGTAAAAAAGCGAAGGCAATAGTTAAAACTATTTCTAAGAGAAGTGTTAATTTTTTACTTTCTAAAAAACTCATTTTTTATGTGCAAGAATTAGTTTAGAAAAATATATAATTACTGCATTTAAAATTATAAAATACAGGATGTTACGAGTATCTAATAGGCCTTTGCTCATCGCATTATAATGATACTCGAGGCTAAGTTTAGACAAAGGCAAAGAAATAGCCGACCATACATTAATGCCTGCCAGCGAGTTTAGCCCCGTAAAAAGTATAAAGCTTAAAAAGGTGGCAATAATAAAAGCGACTACTTGGTTTTTTGTAGCGGTAGATGTTAGTATGCCTATGGAACAAAAAACAGATGCCAATAAAAAAAGACCAATATAAGAACCCGCTATTCCTGCAGTATCAATATTGCCCACGGGGCTAGAAAGCTGATATAATGAAAAATAATAAACCAATGTTGGAATAATAGCTACAGCTACCAAGGTTAATGATGCAAAGTACTTACCCAAAATAATTTGTAGGGAGGTAACTGGTTTTACTACTAATATTTCTATAGTGCCCGTATTATATTCTTCGGCAAGCATTTTCATGGTAATGGCAGGAATTAGAAACATTAGTACAAATGGGCTCATACTAAAAAAAACACCCATATCAGAATACCCGTAATCTATTACATTTGTTTCGGGGAAAACCCAAACGAATAAGCCCATTGCCACTAGAAATACTGCAATTACAATGTATGCGATAAGTGAGCTTAAAAAGCTATTTATTTCTTTAAAGTAAATATTAAACATTACTGGTACGAGTTAACGAAGCAAAAACATCTTCCATTGAACATTGCACTTCTCTAATACCTATTAAATTGAGAGAGTGTTCGGTAACAAAGTTCATAAACTTTGGGCGAATATCTTCAAGGTTTGAACCCGTTAATTGAAAACTATTACCCCCAATACTTTTAACTTTTACCAACTCGTTAAAATTTCGCAATAAGGCATCTGCTACCTTAGATGAAAACTCAACTTCAATTATTTGTTGAGCTGTGTTTTTTTGCAACTCGACTATGCTTCTATCGGCAACAATTTTCCCATTATTAATTACAATAGCTCGGTCGCAAACTGCCTCAACTTCTTGCATAATATGTGTTGAAAATAATACGGTTTTACCTACGCTTACTGATTTTATCAATTCGCGCACTTCTTGAATTTGGTTAGGATCTAACCCAGTGGTGGGTTCATCTAATATTAATACGGATGGGTCATGCAATAACGCTTGCGCTAACCCAACTCTTTGTCGGTAGCCTTTTGATAATTGTCCAATCTGTTTATTTTGTTCAACTCCTAATTGGCACATCTCAATTACCTCAGCAGTTCGCAATTTTAATACGTTTTTTGATAGACCATAAAATTTTCCACTAAAATGCAAGTATTCGTGTACGTACATCTCTAAATAAAGAGGATTGTGCTCTGGCAAATACCCAATATTTTTCCTAACCTCTAAAGGATTTTTCACTACATCGATATTATTGATTATAACCGAACCCGAAGTTGGTGTAATATAAGAAGTAGCAATTTTCATGGTGGTTGATTTGCCTGCACCATTGGGCCCTAAAAAGCCAACTATTTCATTTTCTTTAATTTCGAAAGAAATTCGATCTACTGCTTTTTGTGTACCGTAAATTTTGGTTAAATCTTTAACTATTATCGACATGTTATTGCTTGCCTTTCGGGCGTAATGGTCTTACTTCAATATCAATATGATGATAATTAGGAGGAGTTGATAGAACGTGCAAAATAGTTGAGGCAATATCCTCTGGCATCATCATGTTATTGCTTGTTGTAACAGAATCTATATCATCGAAAAAATTAGTTTTAACTGAGCCTGGGTAGATAACGCTTACTTTAATCCCAAAACTGCGAAGCTCTTTAAACATTGCTTGCGATATGCCTCGTACTGCGTGCTTGGTGCCACAATAGCCAGCCATTCCTGCAATGCCATTAGTGCCTGCAATAGATGAAATATTAATAATGTGACCAGCATCCATTTTCTTCATTTCGGGTATTACTAACCGTGAGCAATAAAAAATGCTATCCACATTAGTTTTAAACATTTGATGCCATTCTTTATCTTTCATTTCTTCGAATAAACCTTCAAAACCCAAGCCTGCATTATTTATTAAGAAAGAAATTTGTTTGCCAAAATGACCTATAGTTTGATTGTACCCTTCTTTTACAGAATCATTACTACCAACATCAACTTGTACAAATAAAAAATTACTGTGGCTAAGATCTGGTTTAGAACGGCTCCATCCTGCTACTTTTACTCCTTTATCTAAAAGCAATTTAGCAGTTGCTAAACCAATCCCTTTACTTACTCCTGTAACAATTGCTATTTTATTTGAAAGTTCCATCTTAATTTAGCCGATTACAAATTAATATTTAATTGAAGTTATTGATTCTACGACAAACCATTTTACTAGTACTGTTGGTGCAAATGTCGTTTGCCCAACAAAGTGCCAAATATAGTTATTCTTTGGGTGCAGAAGTATCTAAAGGGATTATTCATCGGCATCATGAATATATAGGACACCTTATTAAAGGAATGCCTGTTGGGCTGGAGTTATCTCTTCAAAAAAGAACTTATGGTGCTAAAGCTTGGGAAGCAAATTACGGATACCCAACGGTTGATTTTAAATTGAGCTATTACGATTTAAAAAACAAAGAGCAACTAGGGCATGTAGTAGCGTTAAGTACCGGCATGGCCTTTCATTTACTAGGTAAACCTGCGTTAAAGAATGAGCTTCAATTTTATTTTGGTATGGGTGTGGCGTATGCTACAAACCCTTATGACCAAGAAACCAATAATCTAAATAATGTGATTAGCTCGCGATTTTCCTATAATGGAAATCTAAAACTTGCCTATCATCATCAATTTGGCAAACGATTAAACACTGGTATAGGATTAAAAATTACACATTTTTCCAATGGATCAGTAAAATTACCTAATAATGGTCTCAATTTGGTTTCGGTTAATGTAATGACGACCTATAAAATATCTAAAGGAGAGCCACAGTATATTGCTGCACCCGCAATTCAGTCATTTGATAAAAGAGTGAGATTTGGAGCGGTAGTTAGGATGGGTTGGGCGGAATCTTCCCCCCCTGGTTCAGGAGTTAAACCCGTGTATGCATTAGGATTTATTGTTCAAAAACGAGTATCTCTTAAAAGCATTTTAGATATAGGCATCGAAGGGTTTGCTAATAAAGCTCTTGAATATGAAGTAACTCATAGCCACTCCTTTGATGGCGATACGCTTGATTATAGAAAGGTGGGGTTAATGTTTGGCCATGAGTTGGTGGTTAATAAACTAGTATTGGTTACTCAATTAGGTGTCTATTTATATAATCCTTATGCTCCTCAAAACATACTTTATACAAGACTTGGGTTAAAATATTATTTTACAGATCAAGTATTTGGCTCCTTTTCTTTAAAAACACACTTTGCAGTAGCAGAAGTGATTGAATATAGTATAGGCTTTAGATTATGATGTATAAAATCTTAAAACATAGCGTTGTTGGTGTTTTTCTGCTTTTAATAAGTTGCAATAAAGAGGGTGCAGGCTGCTTTGATAAGGCAGGAAAAACTAAAACTGTAACCGTTGATATTCCTTATTTTAACGCAATTGATGTTGCCTCAAATGTTAATGTTCAATTGTTAACTACAGGTGCGGATAGGGTTGAAGTAACATCAGGAGAAAACCTGATTTCGGGTATTAGTTTAGTA
>CAZQWZ010000003.1:0-19950 GCA_964596935.1 uncultured Roseivirgaceae bacterium | reverse complement strand
GGATAGGGTTGAAGTAACATCAGGAGAAAACCTGATTTCGGGTATTAGTTTAGTAGTCGAGGATAGTATTTTAAAAATAGAAAATCTAAATAGCTGCTTTTGGGCTAGAGGGTATGTTAGTCCTTTAGTTTCAATTAGGAATACGAATCTAAAAGGAATTATTCAGCACGGGTATGGTCAAATATATTCGGTTGATACGCTTAAAATTAACAGCCTTTCAATACAGGTAGAAGATGCTTCTGGCGCAGTTGATTTGATTATAGATACTGATTACATAAATGTGGTTACCAATAATATAGGCCCAATTATGTTAAAAGGCAATGCAATACGACTGGATGTCACACATTCTTGGAGCGATGGTATTTTATATGGAAAAGATTTAAACGTACAAGATTGTAGAATAAACCATAATGGGTCTAACAAAATGGAACTTAATGTTTCTAATAGTTTAAAGGGCTCCATTAATAGTATAGGCAGCGTATATTTATTTGGGCAAAACCCTGCACTAATTGAGGTTGAAATAACGGATGATGGGCAGTTAATTGAGAAGTACTAGCTCTTCTCCAAAATATGTAAATACTCTTCAGTTTTATTTGCTTTATGGTTTCTATTCTCTGTTTTGTCTGCTTTAAATCGCTGGTAATTTGTTGATTGCAAATCGTATTTACCGTACTTGCTCATTATTGTTTTCACATCTTCAACACTCATTAAGCCTTCGTTGTTATAGCTTAAAAAGATGTATTTGAATTGGGCTTCGCGTATCAATTCTTCAAATGCTTCTGTTACAGATCGCTTGCTGCAATACTGCGATTTATTATAATCTCTTAACCCCGTTTTTCCTTTAGGTTTAAAAATGTCATACTGTGCAATCGTGTTTAAAAGATGGTAGTTGGCTCCGTATTGCCGTGCATTATACGGTGGATCTAAGTACAAAATATCTCCTTCAATTTTATAAATCAAGCTATTGCTATCTTCATTATAAACGTAATGTTGGTTTGGTGAAAGATCAAATTCTGCTGCTTTTAACACCAATGATTTTTGAGCCGTTTTTTTGAGCTGTTTAAGGTAGGCGCCATATACTGAAGCTGTGTTGGCCACTTTATCTGCACTTTCTATTAAGCTTGCTAATAAAAAGAAATACAGGTTTTGGTCAATTTCTTTTTCATTAAACCACTTTTTAATTTGTAATCTAATACTGTCTATTTTTTTGCCATTTTCATCTGAAAAATATTGACGTTCGCCATGGCCACCTAAGCAGTAGTTGTTAAAAATAAACCCCTCAACAGGGGTAAGGGAGGATAGTTTTTGAATGTAGTTTTCTTTGTTTGGTATTGGGTTATGGTTGCCAATATAATTTTGGTTTAACACATAACTATAATACTCCAAGTCGTTAGCAATTACTGACTTTACATTAGTTTTAAATGCCCTGCCCACCATTCCTGTTCCTGCAAATAAATCACAAAAAATAAGGTTAGATATTTTTTTCCCAACCACGCCATAGATGCTCTCCCTTATAAAGGGTAATAGTTTATATTTTGATCCTATGTAATTCATATAGTTGTGTAAATTTTATTTGACAACCCAAATAATGCCTGATAATACTTTCCCTTCACCAAAATCAAATGTATAAAGTTTATTAGTTGAAAAGTTGGTAATGTAGTTGTCAATCGCAATTTTAATAAAACTAATTTCAGCCTTAAGTTTCCAATGTTCTTGGTTAGCTGTATTGTAAAAAACCACAAACAATCTATTCTTTAAATGCTTTCGCCCTTCTTGGCTTTGGTTTTTGTAAAACCATTTTATTAACTCCTGTTCATTTTCCTTAGCATAAGTTAATGGGTTATTAAATCCTACAGGAAATACGGAACTCTTATGATCAAATGGAATACCATTCAATTTAAAATCAATTAATTTATCATATTCATTTTTATTTGCTACTACATTTTGATGAGTAGTAAATAACTGTTCCACTCCTTTTGCACTCCAGAAATTATACCACCTATTGAGTGCATAATTCTGTATTTTAACATCTAAATCATTGATTTTGTTAGTTAACTCTTTAAATGAACGAGTGGTATAAATGAATTTAGTTTTTATATCTAACGTATCAGTTTGTTTTGAACCCATCCAATTGTAGGCTATTGGCCACCTTTTTTTTAGAGATTTTTCTAATAAATCTAAGTTTATCATTTGGGTGAAAAGCCTCGTTAAAGTTAAAATTGAATTGCTATTCTTTAATTGAATAGGGGAGGTAATCGGTTACATCACCACCATATTGATGCACTTCTCTAATAATAGAAGAGCTAATATGTGCGTATTTTGGTGTAGTAATTAAAAAAACAGTTTCTAATTCTGGGTTTTGGTTTTTATTAAGTTCTGCAATACTGTTTTCATACTCAAAATCAGTAGTGTTTCTTAATCCTCTTAATAAATATTTAGCATTTTGCTTTTTGGCAAAACCAGCGGTTAGTTCATTGTATATTTTAACAGAAACCTCTGGTCTGTCTTTATAAGTTTCTTTGATGTAATTAATCATTGTATCAATATCAAAATACCGCTTGTGTTTGGCTGTATTATAGCCAATAGCAATAATTATCTTATCAAATAAATTCAATCCTCTTAAAAGGATGTCTTCATGTCCTTTGGTAAAAGGATCAAATGAACCTGGGAAAAGAGCTATTTTCTCCATTATTGACAGAGTTGCAAATTATAGGTATCGAAGAAATAATGATCTTGAAGTTCGTCAAATACAAAACCATACTTGTAAAACTTGGGTCTTTCTCCAAAAGAAACATGCTTTATGTACTTTATAAACTCGTGGTAATGAGTTGATTGCTTGCCAATATAACCCCACATAACAACATTAGTTGTTTTTTGGCTTCGCTTTAAGCCATTAAAAACTAACATTATATATTTTACATAGTCTTTAAATTGTTTGATCGAAAACTGATTGTAATATTCTAGCTTTTTATTTCTGGAGGAAATAATATGAAGCTTAAATCGATCTACAAATAGAAAAATAGAATCATCAGGGTAATTCGATATCTGAGCTAATACCCCTTCTATTAATGTACTAGATTGGTGTACATAACCTATTTTAATAGTTGGGTAAGCCGATTGAAACCAATTGTAAATATGTTTGTTTATTGCAAAACAATTTACAGCATCAGATTTTAGATGCTTATAATAAAGAAGCTGATCCGTCTCTTTATTTACTTTGCAATTAAGTTTTAAATAATCAAATAGTGAACTAGGGTCGAATAGTTTCGATGGTACTAAAGAAAATTTATTGTTTTTAATACCTATTTTAACTGATTTCCAAAAGCCTGCTTTAAGTAGTTGGTGGTCATCATATAATTCTTCTAAAATTGCAGCGAGCTCTTTGTAGGTTTTAACCCTTGAAAAAGCATAGTCTTCTAATAGTAAGCAATTGCCATTAGTAGAGTCTGTTACTGTAAATTGCAAATCACGGTTACCCGAAAGAATGTGTAGATTGTATTGATGAAGGTTATCAACATCAAAATCTTTATCCTTTATTTTTTTTAAAAGCTTATATCCTTTAGCTGTAGTTTCCAATTACTCCCAATTTCCAGCAGTAGTAACTTCTGTTCTTGACCCAAAACGTAAAGGTTTACGGTTATTAGCATCATTATCTTCTTTTCGTCTAGGATCTACTGGTTTAGTATCCCTAACTTCAACCACATTTACCAATAATCTGTTTTTTTCTATTCGATCAGCAAAAAGATCAAATTTTACTGCAGGGTTGGTAAGTGGAATAATTGCGATTTGACTAATATTGGTATTGATGTCAAATTTTTCTTCCCTAACTTGAAATAGGGTTTCTCCTTTAGTTAATTTTTTATTGGTAGCTACGTTTTCTATTGAAGTAATAACACCTGATATTTTCGACATTTGATTAACTACTTTACCAGCGGTATTACTATACATAGAATAAATCTTTTGACCTTTTCTTATCTCTTGTCCATTTTTTACAAAAAACTGTATAAACTCACCATTATCAGCAGCAAAAATACCGTGGTTTTTAATAAAAATATATTGCTTAGCAGGTATAATGTCAATGGTATCTATGGTAACCACAATACTATCTGCCCCATAATCTAGCTCTATAATCTTCTCACTTCTTTTAGTTACATAATATTTTCCGTTATTAATAAAGTTGATTAAAGAATCCCAATTATTGGTATATCTGCTATTAACTTCTTGATAGGCCTTTTCAGCTTCTCTAATTAATTTCAGTTTTTCGATTACAACTGCTTCATATTTTGAAATCCTTTCCTCTTCATCTATTGCAAACTTTATGTTAGATATCAAGAAATATGCAAGTACACCTGCAATAAGTAAAGTAATGATTGAAAAAACTCTTGTTTTCATAGTTAGAATATTTTGTACAAGTATAGCTATTTTATAAAGTAAATCACAAAGATAGAAAATTCAATTTTTATATTTTTTTGGAGTTTGAATGTATCCCGATAAATCCAAAAGTTCTCTAAGATTATTGCAATTATGCAGAACGTGATGTAATTCATCTATATTTATTTTTTTTAAATCCTCTACTGAGTAAAAATTAACATCTTTAATTATGCGTATTTCTTCCGATTCTGGATCATTGCCAACGGTTGCTTTTCCGTTCCATAGTTTTACAAAATAAAACATTTCGATGGCGTGGAGAGGAGGATTAACGTATTCGGTAATAAACTTAAACTCAAGATAATTTGCTTTAATACTGGTTTCTTCAAACAATTCTCTTTTTAAAGCTTCTTCCATAGTTTCGCCAAACTCAACTGCACCCCCTGGAGGGGCATAAAAGGTTGCTCCATTCAAATTATGTTTTACAAGTAAAATTTTGTTTTCTTTAAAACATAAGCCACAAACGCGTACACGTAATTTGTCTTCATAAAAATGTTTTGTAGTGCCCATTGTTGGTATTAATTACTATAAAGTTAATCATCAGTTTTCTAATCATTTTAAAATAGCCCATTTTTGAGAGATTAGAAATATGTTACTATGAAAGCAAGAAATCCAGATTTTAAACATCGAATTGAAAAACATCTTGAAAAGCAAGATTTTATGCATCATATCGGATTTAACCTAGATGTAATTGAAGAAGGGAAAGTGGAAGGTAGAATGCAAATTAAACAAATCCATAAGCAACAGGCAGGCTTAGTTCATGGTGGTGTTATTGCAACTGTTGCCGATATTGTTGCTGGCTTTGCAGCTTATTCGTTGGTGGGCGTTGAAGAAAAAGTAGTTACAGGAGAGCTTAAGGTTTCTTATTTAAGACCTGCCAAAGGGGATATGCTATTTGCCAAAGGCTGGGTGTTAAAACAAGGCAGGAAAATTAATTTTTGCGAAGCAGAAGTGTATGTATTAAATGGAGAAGAAGAAAAACTAGTTGCCAAAGCAACTACTTCAATGGTAATTATTTAAGGAAATAAAAAAAACTACGAAAATATAGCAAGTGCCTTTACCCTCTCATTTACTTAAACAACGATTTTTACATGAGCCAACAGCAGGCCAGCTCAAGTTGTTTGATACCATGGATGATTTTTTAGACCCTAAGCATCCATCAGAAATATTGGTATTAAAGGGCTATGCAGGTACAGGTAAAACAAGTTTAATTCCTGCATTGGTGCAGGTGCTCCCTCTATTTAATTATAAATTTTTACTAATGGCTCCCACGGGCAGGGCCGCTAAAGTAATGTCGGGCTATACCAAGAAATCTGCTTTTACCATTCATAAAATAATATTTAAACAGGTGGCTGATCCTGGTAGTGGGCAGCTTAAATTTAGTAAACTTAAAAACTATAATCATAACACCATTTTTATAGTTGATGAGGCTTCTATGCTTTCTGAAGATGATAATTATGGACAAGCAGGTGTACTAAGCCAACTGATGGATTTTGTATTTGAGCATTCATCCAACAAATTAATACTTATAGGTGATACGGCACAATTGCCACCAGTAGGGCAAGAAAGAAGCGTGGCACTTGATAAGTCTTTTCTTGAAACTAAATTTAAAAGGCCCGCACTTGGAGTTGAGTTAACTGAAGTAATGCGTCAGCAGAAAGATTCTGGAATTTTAATTAATGCCACTAAATTAAGAAATCAACTAAATACGAATAAAGTTGAGATTAACCTTGAAACTAAAAACTTTAGCGATGTATTTCGAATGACGGGTGAGAAACTCGAAGATGGCCTACGTTATTCGTATGATAAATACGGACATGAAGATACCATGATTGTGTGCCGTTCTAATAAATCAGCGGTATTATATAATAAGCATATTAGACAAAGTATTTTGTATCGCGAAGATGAAGTGGAAGCGGGAGATCATTTAATGATTGTGCGAAACAATTACCATTTCGTGCCACCTGATTCGCCCTCAGGCTTTTTGGCAAATGGCGATTTTGTATGGATAAAGAAAATGGTAAATACCGAAGAAATGTATGGATTTAGGTTTGCCACCTTAGAAATGCAATTAGTTGATTTACCTGATGCTGAGCCATTTGAAGCAAAGGTTATTTTAGATACGCTCCATACCTATACGCCTGCTTTAACACCAGATCAAAACAAAGAGTTATACTTTAAAGTAGTAGAAGATTACCAAGATATAACCAACAAAAAACTGCTAAACGAAAAATTGCGAGAAGACCCCTATTTAAATGCCTTGCAAATTAAATATGCGTATGCGGTTACTTGCCATAAATCTCAGGGTGGGCAGTGGAAATCTGTTTTTGTAGATCAAGGCTACCTATCTGAAGAACAAATTAATACGGAATACCTACGGTGGCTTTATACGGCTATTACCAGAGCTACCAAAGAGTTATACCTTGTTAATTTTAATCAAAAACTATTTAAGTAATTATTTTTAATTATAATAATATATTTTCTTAATTTTATACAAATACATGCATTTGGTAATTAGTGTTTACGATTTGTTAGCTGCAATTTTAAAAAAACTTTATGATTAAATATTTGACATTCGGAATATCAATATCAATTATATCTTGGATAGTCGGAATGATTTTAAATGTTATTCTTATGAAAACTGGATACTACAAAAAAATATCTAACCTGAATTTTATTGCGAGTAAAACTCTGAATGAAAATATTGGGATTGAATACTTTAAATGGATTGTGAAAAACACCTTTTTCAAATTCTTCAATCAGAAAATAAAGGTGGAAAATAAAAAAAACGGAATTGACTGAAATACGAAAAGAAATGACAATTGCGGAAATAAGCCATCTAATCGGATTTATATTCGTGACTGTTATTGCACTATATAAGAGTATTTCGTATAACTACTTATTCGGATTAACAATAATGATTGTTAATATTTTAATGAATTTATATCCATCATTATTACAACAGGAAAACAAAAGACGAATTGATAGATTGATTAACCGACAAGTAAAAACTGCACCAAATAACTAAACATACGGTTTCCCGGTAGGCCAAAACTGTATGTGGTGTTGATTAACCCGGGTTCTTCTTATGGGAAAACGTTTGCTTGATGTAGGGCTTTAACTTTAATCGTTTACAGAGAATCTTTAAATTGTAATGAAACTCTCTAGTTTTTGGTTAATATTTGGTTAGTTAACGCTCTAAAATTATTGCTAGCCTAAATACTCGATTATCTAAGTACAACGTAGTATTATTGAGGATTAATAAAATAAGCATGAAAAAGATATTTGCATTACTAATTTTTATTTCAACTGCAGGTTTTGCGCAAGAAGAAGCAAGTGTTCCTGGACCCGCTATTACGTTTGAAGAAGGCAGTTTTGATTTTGGTGATATTTACCAAGGAGATAAAGTGGAACATATTTTCAATTTTGAAAACACAGGAGATTCGCCTTTAATAATAACAAATGTTCAAACTACATGTGGTTGTACCGCAACCAATTGGGAAAGAGAACCTATTTTGCCAGGTGCAAAATCATCTATTAAAGTAAGTTTTAACAGTGCGGGCAAAATGGCTCGTAATAATAAAGTAATCACCATTATTTCTAATTCGGTGGCGCCTCTTAATCAAATAAAAATTGTAGCCAACGTGCTTCCTCCTAAAAAGGATGAATAAGGTTCTTCTTAAGTAATAATATAAACTAATACAACGATTGAAATTCTCAGAATTTAATTTTCAAGATTCTCTTCAAGAGGGAATAAGTGCTATGGGGTACGAAGATGCAACCCCAATTCAAGAGTTAGCCATCCCAATTGTTCTTGAAGGAAAAGACATAATTGGTTGCGCCCAAACAGGAACTGGCAAAACAGCCGCTTTTTTATTACCTGTAATTGAGCACATTTTAAGAAATAAAATAAAGGGTGTAGCCGTATTGGTTATTGTGCCTACACGCGAGCTTGCTATTCAAATTGATCAACAAGTAGAAGGGCTTGGGTATTTTACCGGAGTTGGTTCTATGGCAATTTATGGTGGTGGCGATGGCACTTCGTTTGAGCAAGAAAAACAAGCTTTATCGGGTGGTGCTGAAATAATAATTGCTACACCGGGCAGATTAATATCTCATTTAATAATGGGATATGTAAAATTTGATACGGTTCAATATTTAGTGTTAGATGAAGCCGATCGCATGTTGGATATGGGCTTTTCGGAGGATATTGATAAAATTGTAAGTTATCTGCCTAAAAAGAGAAATAACTTATTGTTTTCTGCAACTATGCCTCCCAAAATAAGGAAGCTAGCAAATGCCATTTTAACGGATCCTGAAGAAATAAATATAGCTATTTCAAAACCAGCAGAAGGCGTAATTCAAGGTGCTTTTATGGTGTATGACACCCAAAAAATTGGCTTAATTGCTCATTTGTTAGGAGCTCGACAAATGAATAGCGTTATAGTTTTTTGTTCTACAAAAAAGGATGTTACCTCCGTAACTGCTGGCTTAAAACATAAAAACATACAAGTTGCAGGAATTAGTTCTGATTTAGATCAGCCTGAAAGAGAAAAAATTCTAAGGGAGTATAAAAATAAGCAGATACAAGTTTTGGTGGCAACCAATATTATGGCTAGAGGTATTGATATTGATAGTATTGAGTTGGTAATTAATTATGATGTGCCTAAAGACGCTGAAGAATATGTGCACAGAGTGGGAAGAACTGCTAGAGCAAATACGCAAGGCATTGCTTTTACCTTAATTACTGAAAAAGACCAATATGAATTTGGCCAGATAGAACAATTAATTGAAACAGAAGTACGCAAGCTGCCTGTGCCTGCTAAGTTTGGAGATACGCCTATTTATTCACCTAAAACGGCTAAAAAGGGAGGATATAAAAAATTCTCTAAAAGAAAAAAATAAAATTTTGCCCGAGCAGAGTCTCTCTTTTGAGAACTCTACCCTGATGGAAACTAGGTAATTATTTAAAAGCGGGTATCCCAGTAATTTCTTGCCCTAATATAAGTAAGTGGATATCGTGGGTGCCTTCATAGGTAAGCACCGATTCCAAATTAGCCATATGGCGCATCATGGGGTAATCTCCTGTAATGCCCATTGCGCCATGTATTTGGCGAGCTTCACGTGCAATATCCAAAGCCATTGCCACATTATTTCGCTTGGCTAACGATATCATAGCAGTAGTTGTTTTCCCTTCATTCATCATTTTGCCTAGTTTCCAATTCAGTAATTGTGCTTTGGTTATTTCGGTTAGCATTTCTGCTAACTTTTTTTGCACAAGTTGAAAACTTGCAATGGGTTTATCAAACTGAATTCGTTCTATTGAATACCTACGAGCAGCATCATAACAATCCATAGCAGCACCAGTTACTCCCCAAGCAATGCCATATCTGGCAGAATCTAAACACAATAAAGGGGCTCCTAATCCACTTTTATTTGGCAATATGTTTTCTTTGGGTATTTTAACATTATCAAAAACAAGCTCCCCAGTAACACTTGCTCGTAGCGACCATTTATTATGAGTTTCGGGAGTAGTAAAACCTTCCATTCCACGTTCTACGATTAATCCATGAATTCTTCCCTTTTCGCTTTTAGCCCATACAACGGCAATATCTGCTTTGGGTGAATTCGAAATCCACATTTTAGCTCCATTTAGTAAATAATGATCTCCCATATCTTTAAAATGGGTAGTCATTCCACTTGGATTTGAGCCGTGGTCTGGCTCGGTAAGACCAAAGCAGCCAAGCATATCTCCAGAGGCTAATTTTGGCAAATATTTTTTCTTTTGCTCTTCGCTGCCAAATTTATAAATAGGATACATCACAAGAGATCCTTGAACAGAAGCGGTTGAACGCATACCAGAATCGCCTCTTTCAATTTCTTGCATAATAAGGCCATACGAGATGTAGTCTAATCCACCACCGCCATATTTAGGGGGTACAAAAGGGCCAAATGCCCCTATATCGCCAAATTTTTTAACAATAGATGTTGGAAAGTAGCTTCGTTGGCACCAGTCTTCAATGTTTGGGCTAATCTCCTTTTTTACAAAGTTGCGTATTGAACTTCGTATTAATTTATGCTCTTCAGTTAAAAGATCATCTATAATATAAAAATCAGGAGATTCGAATACGTCTGTTTTCATTATTGAAATTGAGTTTAAGAATCAAAATTACAACCATTATTAAAATCATCTCTTGTTTATAAAACCAATTATTTAATCAAAATGATATTAATTTGCAGCGGCATTATTGCCATTTTTGAGAGTTGCTAATGTTACGTATGCGAAATCTAATTTTATATCTATGCTTTTTCTTTAGCGCCCCTTTGGCTTTTGGCCAACAGCTTATGCATACCTATTACAAATTGGAAGGGGAACCTCTAAAAGAAGAGTTCAGCATTAACGAAAAAGGAGAGCTTAACGGAGAGTATTTTTCTTTTTACGAAGATGGAACAATGAAGAGCAAAGGCTATTTTGCTAAAAATGTTTCAACAGGGGAGTGGAGTTACTTTTTTGAATCGGGCGAACTTCGGATGAAAGGAGAAGTAGTTCAAGGTAAAAACAATGGAAGTTGGGAGTATTTCTACGAATCGGGTGGAAAGAAGATGGAAGGGAAATTGGTTGATGGTAAACGACAAGGCCTTTGGGTTATTTACAATACAAGTGGAGGCAAGCAAAGTGAAGGAAGGTTTGATGGAAGTACGCGTGTTGGAACTTGGAAATATTATGGCAACTCAGGATTAAAAGCAACGGAAGAAATTAAAGAGGACTACTCAAATTATACGGAGTATTACGTTAGTGGCGAACAAAAAGCGCTAGGAAAAAAGTTTGCCAGAAAAAAAGAAGGGGAGTGGGATTACTTTTTTGAAGATGGTTCTTTACAGGCAAAAGGCACTTATAGAGAAGGTAAAAAGTTTGGCTCTTGGAAATACTATAACGAATCAGGCTCGATAAAGGCCGAAGGTAATTACATCAACGACCTTACTGATGGCATTTGGCTTCATTATTACGAATCAGGAGGAATTAAAACAAAAGGTAAATTATACAAAGGTCAAAAGGATGGTTCTTGGTCGTTGTTTTATGCCGATGGAAAACTAAAAGGAGAAGCCTCTTATGAACTTGGCAATGGAATTTACAAAGAGTATTATAAATCAGGTGATTTAAAAGTTAAGGGTAAAGTTGTAAATGGTAAAAATCAAAATTTATGGCAATACTTCTACGAATCAGGCTTTTTAGAAGGAGAATGTAATTTTAGAAATGGCGAAGGTGAATTTATTGGTTATTATCCTCCAATAACTCGAAAAGAGTTAAAGGAAGGATTAACAGGTAAAATGAAAATGAAAGGGGTTATTAGAGATGATAGGAAAGTGGAAATTTGGGAACTTTATGAATCGAATGGAACTCTAGCAGGCTACTATAAACCCTATTATGAAGGAAATAATGAGGGATTTTGGTTGGCTAATGATGAGAAAGAACAAAAAGTATTAAGTGCAAAGAAACGAAATGTTAGAATTGGCTCTTACTCTTATTCTAACTCAAAAAGTAGGTATTTTAAGAGTAAATTAAACGAGCATAGGGCCTATATTATTAATTATAATCCTGTTGCAGTTTTCTATAATATTTTTCCTTTTGGGGTAGAATATTATATGAATGAGCGATTGGGCTATGAGCTATTAATTCAATATATAAAAAGTCCGTTTATAAAATCGTTTGCTGATATACCAGAGGGTAAAACATATGCCCAAGGAGGAAGTGCCTCTATCAGGCAAAAATACTATCAAAGAAGTACCGATTTTGGAGTGCCTTATTTTGCTCATGAATTAAGATATACCATATTGCAACACTTGGCCAATATTAATGAAAAACCTGTTCTGGGGGGGGTAGAATCAAAATACGAATATGCTATATTAATAGGCTTTCGTTATTTTAAGAATAATCAAGATAATGGATTTACAGTAGATGTATTTTTGGGTACAGGTATAGGCTATCGAGATTTTAAAGATACCTTCTCAAGCATAAATAAATTCGATCCTTTTAGTAATTTAAATACCAACCCTTTATCTCTTTCGCTTCGTGCAGGGTTTCATTTAGGTTATACCTTTAAAACAAGAAAATATTAATGGCAAAAAAAATTATCGTTACCTTATCTCCTCAAGAGGCATACTCTGAAGAAATATTAGAAAAAATAATTCGATCAAAATCAGGTATTTCAAATGGAAAGGTTGAGCTTTTGAAAAGATCAATTGATGCTAGAAAATTACCCGTAAAAGTGAGAGTTGAAGCCAATGTTTATGAGAAGGACGAAGAATTTAGTCCAACTCAGTATGCTAAGTCAGATAATGATGTTAGTAAGGCTAAATCGGTTATAATTATTGGCTCCGGCCCAGCAGGTTTGTTTGCTGCTTTGCAATTAATTGAACTTGGTATTAAGCCAGTTATTTTAGAACGTGGCAAAGATGTGCAAAGCCGAAGGCGTGATTTGGCAGATATCAATAAAAAAGATATTGTAAACCCAGATTCAAATTACTGCTTTGGCGAAGGCGGTGCTGGTACCTATTCTGATGGTAAGCTTTATACCCGCTCTAGCAAAAGAGGAAATGTTAGAAGAATTTTAGAAATATTAGTAGCCTTTGGTTCGCGAGAAGAAATTCTTATTGATGCGCACCCACATATAGGCACAAATAAATTACCTAAGCTAATTGCCAATATTAGAGAATACATCATCGAACGTGGAGGCGAAATAAACTTTGAATCACGGGTTGATGATATTATTATTAAAAATGGCGAAGCCATAGGGGCTAAAGTTGGCAGTAACGAGTTTATAGGTGAAGCTGTTATTTTGGCAACAGGCCATTCGGCAAGAGACATTTATTTACTGTTAGATAAAAAGAAAATAGAAATTGAATCGAAACCATTTGCTCTTGGTGTTAGAGTGGAGCATCAACAGAAATTAATTGATTCTATACAATACCATTGCGATTTACGCGATGAGTATTTACCTGCTGCAAGTTATTCTTTGGTACACCAAATTTATTACGAGGAGGCTAAAAAAGGCGTATTCTCATTTTGTATGTGCCCCGGTGGTTTTATTGTACCTGCAGCAACAGCTCCTGGCGAAATTGTTGTGAATGGCATGAGCCCCTCAAGAAGAGATTCGAGATTTGCTAATTCGGGCATTGTGGTAGCCGTTGACAATGATGATCTAAAGGAGTATGCTAAATACGGCCCATTAGCAGGTATGTATTATCAGCAACAAGTTGAGCAAGCAGCTTTTGCCGTTAGCGGCAAGCAGGCAGCACCCGCTCAACGATTATTGGATTTTACTCAAAAGAAAGTTTCGTCAACATTGCCCGAAACATCGTACCAACCAGGAGTAGTTTCTTCTGAATTGGGTGATGTGTTACCTAAAAGTATTTCGTATAGGTTGCGAAAAGCGTTTAAATCGTATGATAAAAAAATGAAAGGTTATTTAACCAATGATGCGATCATTGTAGGTGTGGAAAGCAGAACATCTTCGCCCGTGCGAATACCTAGAAATTCTGAAACATTAGAACATAATCAGATAAGTAGATTATACCCTTCGGGTGAAGGAGCAGGCTATGCAGGTGGTATAGTATCAGCCGCAATGGATGGCGAAAATTGTGCTAAAATGATTGCTCAAACCTATTTTCATAAAAATGGATAGTTCAAAAAAAACGGTAATAATTGGAGCAACCACTAATACAAGTAGGTATGCCTATATGGCTGCCGAAAGATTAACGGGTGCAAATATTGAGTTTGTACCTGTGGGCATTAAAAAAGGCGAAGTATTAGGCCAAGAGATACAACCCATTAGAGAAAAGCCAATGATTGAAGATGTGCATACCGTTACTATGTACATTGGTTCTCAAAATCAGCCTGAGTGGTACGAGTATATTTTATCGTTAAAACCTAAGCGTATTGTTTTTAACCCTGGCACCGAAAATGATGATTTTCAGAAAATGGCTAAGAAACAGCAAATAGAGGTGGTTGAAGGGTGCACCTTGGTTATGTTAGGTGTTGGTACGTATTAACTAGATATGCCTTTAGTTAATCTTAATATTATTAAGCACAAACTCTGGTGTTTCAACAGTATTGCTTCGGTGCAAAGCTCTATCTTGAATCTGAATTTCAAGCTTTAACGTATCTCTTTTAAAAATTACTTCAAACCCTAAGCCCGCCATATCATATATTAATGTGCCTTCCAATGGCCTGTTTTGGCCTGATTCGTTTAAGATAGGAAATCGCCCGTTATAACTTTCGCCACAGTTAGGTGGGTTCCAAGTAATCCAATCAAACAAAGTAAACTCGCCATTCTTTTTTACATAAAAATTAATAAATATGTTAAAATGATCTTGGTTTTGGGTTATGTAAAAGGTATCTGATTCTTCTATTGAATAATTTAGACAAGAGTATGGGTATTCATAGTTTGGTAGGCTGTCATAAGGAGGCGTGTTTCTATCGGCATAAGTTAATAAAGTGCCATCGTTTTTTAAATAATACCAAATCGCATTATACGGATCCCTTATATCAGCAACACTCTTAGAAAGGCCTAAATCTCCATCTCCATCTCTAAAATCAATTTCTATGATTAATAAATTGGTTGTATCCGTTTCTCGATAAAATATAGATTTATATTCTATTGAGGGTACAACAGGGTACTCAGGCAGTTCTCTACAACTCCAAAAACTAGTGGCAATAACAATAAGTAATACCGTATGTTTTATTATTTCCTTCAATTAGATTCTATAAATTTGTGCATCGCAAAATTACATTATTAGATACGCATGCAAGATGCTAAAAGTTTACTTAATTATTTGCCCAATATTAACGAGTTTAACTTTGAAACCCATGCTTTAGCTATTTTCCACTTGCAGGCTGTTAATAATAAGGTTTATAGTTCTTACTTAAAATACTTGGGAGTAAATGTTTCAAGCATCAATAAAATTGAAGATATTCCTTTTTTACCTATTTCTTTTTTTAAAAACCATACTATAAAAACGAACGATTGGAATGCTGAAAAAGTATTTGAAAGCAGCGGAACAAGTGGTATGCAAACGAGTAAGCACGCCATTAAAGAGGTAGGTTTTTACCATACACATGCACAAATGCTTTTCGAAAATACTTTTGGCTCATTAAAAGGAATGCATATTCTGGCTTTATTGCCTTCTTACCTTGAGCGAGATAATTCTTCGTTGGTAAGTATGGTAAAATATTTTATCGATAAATCGGGATCGCCCTTTTCAGGATTTTATTTGGATAACATTGATGAACTAGCCGATCGGCTTATTCAATTAAAAAAGGAAGATAAGAAAGTGGTTTTATTTGGAGTAACCTTTGCTTTACTCGGTTTGGCTGAAAATTATGACTTAGACTTAAGCCATATTACCTTAATTGAAACTGGTGGAATGAAAGGTAGGAGAGAAGAAGTAACTCGTGAAGATTTATATAAAATTTTAAAGGATAGATTGAATATAAAGCATATTTATTCTGAATATGGTATGACGGAATTACTTTCGCAAGCCTATGGTAAAAATGCTATTTTTAGAACACCCATTATAATGAAAGTAATTATTCGTGAGGTGAGCGATCCTTTTTCGGTTGCTGCCAATGGAAAAACGGGAGGTGTAAATATAATTGATTTGGCTAATGTAAACACGTGTTCGTTTATCGAAACACAAGATTTAGGTAGAAATAATGATGATGGAAGTTTTGAAATTCTAGGCCGTTTTGATAACAGTGATTTGAGGGGCTGTAATTTGTTAATATCTTAAACCGTTTAAGTGTCATTCCTACTAAACACTCACGTCATTCCTGCGTAGGCAGGAATCTGTAACACACTTAAAAATATTTCCTTACTTCCAATTCATCTTTACATATTGCCAATAGTTCTGTTTGGGTGTTGCCCAATATTGAATGCTCTAAATTAGGAGCAATCTCCACTAAGGGAATTAACGTAAACCTACGGTTAGCAATCTCCGGATGGGGAATTTTTAGGTTTTCAGTATTAATAATTATAGTATCATAATAAAGAATATCAATGTCAATAAGTCGCTCGCCCCATTTTTGATGCCTAACTCGACCAAGATCTTTTTCAATAGCGTTTATGGTAATTAATAGTTCTTGAGGTTTTAACACGGTGTTTATTTTTACAACCTGATTTAAAAATGCTGGTTGGTCTTCGATTCCCCAAGCCAACGTTTCGTAAATAGAAGAATATACACTGATGTCGCCAATCTTATTTTTAATGTGGGAAGCTGCATTTTCAAGCACTTGCATTCGGTTGCCAAGGTTAGAGCCTAAAAGTAAATATGCGATATGGATCATTTTTTTATTTAAAATTATGATTTTGCGATTAATATAATTGGTATATAAGTGCCGTCATCCTGAGAGTGGAATTTAAAAAAAATCAGCGTAGGGAAATGACATTTTTTAGTACCGTCATTGCGAATCCTATTATTAATTATAATGTTTCTAATAGTGTAAATGGGATGAAGCAATCTGTTCATTATTTAATTAAATTCTAATTTTTAGCAATAATTATATAGTACTGATAATCAATTTATTACAAACTACGTCAATGGTAATTTATTTCAGAGTCTGTGCAAACACAACTCTTAAGTTCCTGAAACGAGTTCAGGATGACTATTTTCTTTTTGTCTTACGGTAACAAAAAAATCATCACTTTTAAATTGTTGTAGCACCATATTGTATTACTCAAAGCAATTTTACGCCATTCAAATTAATAATTTGCAATTAATATAATACATTAACGACTATGTAAATGATAGTTATATTTTTGAAGCTAACTTATCTAGGATTGGTTTTGAAAAGTCAGTTTAAGTTAATTTTGTATTTATTAAATAAATTTATCGAATGAAATTTCTTAGAAACTTTTTTGCAAGTTTTCTTGCCTTAGTTGTATTCTCAATGTTTAGTTTTATCTTTTTTGCAGTACTTATTGCCGCATTAGATAGTGATGATAAAGTTACTGTGGAGGCAAACAGTGTGCTTCATATTAATCTTAATCGCGAATTAGCAGACAGGAGTTTCAACGATCCTTTTTCTGATTTAGGGTTTGGTGGAGAAGCTAAAAAAATTGGTGTTATAGATCTTAAAAAAGCACTAGAACAAGCAGCATCAGATGATAAAATTAAAGGAATTGTATTAGCAGCACCAAGTTTAATGGGTGGCTTTGCTATGGGAGCAGCAGTTCGCGATGCCTTGGTTGAATTTAAATCTTCGGGTAAGTTTATAATGTCGTATGCTGATTATATGAGCGAAGGTGGTTTTTATCTTTCATCGGTTGCTGATGAATTGTACATAAGCCCAGCAGGCGGTATAGAATGGAATGGGTTATCTTCTAATACGCCTTTTTTAAAAGGAACTTTTGAGAAATTAGAAATCGAGCCTCAAATTTTTAGAGTAGGAACCTATAAAAGTGCGGTTGAGCCTCTCATATTAGATAAAATGAGTGATGCAAGCCGATTGCAAACCACTTCATTTTTAAATTCTATTTATAATGAAATGGTAGCAAATATGGCTGTTGATCTTAATATGGAGGCTGTTGAGTTAAAAAATATTTCCGATAAAATGTTAGCTCAAAACCTAACACAGGCCACTGAACTTGGTTTAATAACAGGCACTTTGTATAAAGATGAATTTCTTCAAAAAGTAGCCGACCGAATCGGTGTTGAAAAAACGAAAGATATTGAGTTTATTAGTTTTCAAGATTATAATAGGTCTTTTAAGAAATCAAATTCATCAAAAAATAAAATTGCCGTTATTATAGCCGAAGGCGATATTGTGGATGGCAAAGGAGCTAAAGGGCAAATTGGTTCTGAAAAATTTACCAAAGAAATTCGTAAGGCTCGTGAAAATGATAAAGTAAAAGCCATTGTACTACGAGTTAGTTCTCCGGGAGGCAGCGCCTTGGCTTCTGATCTCATTTGGAGAGAGGTTGTTAAAGCCCGCGAAACAAAACCTGTAATTGCTTCATTTGGCAATTATGCAGCATCAGGTGGCTATTATATTAGTATGGCTGCCGATACTATTGTATCTCAACCTAATACCATTACGGGCTCTATCGGAATTTTCGGGATTGTCTTTAATATGAGTGATTTTATGAAGAACAAACTCGGCATTACTACGGATGGCGTTAACACAGGAGACTTTTCCGGAATGATGACATCTTCAAGGGCTTTAACAGATGCTGAAAAACGAATTATTCAGAACAGTGTGGAAGAAGGCTATGAATTATTTACGTCTAAAGCTGCTGAAGGTCGCAATATGAGTATTAAAGACCTTAAAGCCGTTGCTTCAGGTAGAGTTTGGACGGGTACACAAGCAAAAGAAAATGGACTAGTTGATGTATTAGGAGATTTAGATGATGCCATTGCCATCGCAGCTGCAAAAGCAGGAATAGAAGATGATTATAAGGTGCGTTATTACCCAGAGCAAAAAACGGCTTTGGAAGAAATATTAGAAGAACTTGAAGGTAGCACGCAAGCACGTTTAATGAAAGCCAAGTTAGGCGATATGTACCCTTATGCTGAAATGCTTGAAAAAGTTAAATCAATGAAAGGCTTACAAGCTCGTATGTTATACGAAGTAGAAATTCAGTAAATAATTTCGTCATACCTATTCCTTTCTATACTGTCATTCCTGCGTACGCGTGTCGCTGAAGCTTTAGCGGAAGCATAGGCAGGAATCTGTTTGAATTAATACCTAATTTCATTACAATGAAAAAAGTATACTACCTATCCACTTGCTCCACTTCAAAAAGAATTATTAAAGAGCTTAATTTAAAAGAACTCGATTTTGAGTTTCAAGATATTAAGTTTGAACCTATTACTGCTTCGCAGTTGGGCGTTATGTATAAAATGAGTGGTAGTTACGAAAGTCTATTTTCTAAAATTGCTCGTAAATACAAAGAGCTAGGGTTGAAAAATAAACCTTTAACTGAAGATAATTACAGAGCTTACATTCTTGAAGAATACACTTTTTTAAAGCGCCCTGTTATTATTATTAACGATACCATTTTTATAGGTAATTCAAAAAAAGTGATTGAAGCAGCTTCTCAAATGTTAAATCTTTCCTAGATGCAATTTTGAATTTGCTCGGATGACAGTAAAACAAAATCATATGCTTTATATTTTTTGAGAATTTTGTACATACCTTCGATTTAACAGATTCCTGCCTGCGCAGGAATGACAAGCGGTGGAGGGCACAAAAAAAACCTCCAAGCATTACACCCTTCTCACCTAGCAAGTCATACCGTAGGTATCTTAACCATAAAGCAAGTTAGCTAATATTTCTCCATTGTGTTGCGAAACGAAGTGCGATGGAGGCCATAAAAAACCTTCAAGCATTACACTTGGAGGCTGTAATTAAGTTCTGATAATTGTTTTTGTTGGGTCGTGAGGACACGCACCAAGGATTAGGAATCGTTCACCACGTAGCAAGATATTCTTAATGGCTAAGATTTCTCCGTTGCACTACGAAAT
>CAZQWZ010000002.1:0-34484 GCA_964596935.1 uncultured Roseivirgaceae bacterium | reverse complement strand
TCTCAAAAAGCAACAGAGATGCTGATAGAGGCTCAGGAAAAAGAATATGATGTCATAATAGTGCCTGGTGTGCCATTTGAAGATAACAATTGGAGTGATGTGATGAAAATTAGAGTCTATTGGTCAAAATATTTATTTGATAAAGGAATTGCAAAAAACGTTATCTACTCAGGATCAGCGGTATATTCTCCTTATTATGAAGCTGAAATAATGGCTCTGTATGGCGAAGCGCTTGGAATACCTAAACAACATATATTTACAGAAACCAAAGCAGAGCACAGCACAGAAAACGTATATTATTCTTACAAAAAGGCAAAAAAACTAGGCTTTAAAAGTATTGCATTAGCCACAGATCCGTATCAATCAAAAATGCTTAAACGTTTTATTAAAAATACGATGAAAGGCAAAGTGGATATTATACCAATTGTTTATGATACACTTAGCGCACTTAACCCACCAATGTATAACCCCACCATTGCGTATAATAATGCACTCAAGGAAGACTTTGTTTCAATAACTGAAAGAGAAGGATTTTGGAAAAGGCTAAATGGCACTAGAGGCAATAATATTGATACGACTGCATACGAGTAGTAATTACTTTTTTATTTTTTTTGCAAATACAGCCAACAGTAGCGTTGATATGAAGCCTGCAAAAGCCAACACAATAGATAAAAAAACGGCTCCTACCAAATATTGTTTAAAATGGAGATGAATTGTAGATTTTGTTATTGATTCTAAATCAAATAAGTACACCCTATTTTCTACAAATATTGCACCTAGTTCAAAACTAGCATATATAATAATTGGTATAAAAGGAGGGATACTAATATTAGAAACCAGCAATACTAGTGCCCTATTTAATTTTAAATAGCTGGCTACTGTAAAGGCAGCCATCATCTGAAAGCCCCATATTGGTAAAATTCCAAAAAACAAACCTAAACCTACGGCAAAAGCTAGCTTAAGCGGATGTTTAATATCTTTTAAAAACTCTGTTTTTAGTTTATTAAAAAAATTTTGAAGGGAGAAGTTTTGAATTATTAACCGAGGCAAATAGAATAAATAGGCCAAAATTACTAAAACGGTGTTGAGCACACTTATACGTCCAAAATCTTTAAACGGCCTAAAATGACTCACTCTATCTTTAGGGTAATCAACTTTTACAGGCACCTCAGCAAATTTTACATTTTGCCAAGCCAACCTAACTATTACTTCTATTTCAAATTCAAATTTGCTCGTAAAGAATTGCATATTCTTTATATTTTCAAGAGGGTATGCCCTAAATCCTGTTTGAGTATCAGATAATGTAATTCCGGTTTCTGCCCAAAACCAAAAATTGGAAAATTTATTTCCGAAGCTACTTTTACTAGGCACATCAGCTTGAGACATATTGCGAGATCCCATGATTACTTTGCCAGGATCCTCCCTTAATTTATCAACAAGTTTAGGAATATCTTCAGGGTAATGCTGCGCATCAGAATCAATACTTATGGCATAGTCAAAACCAAGTTCAAGTGCCTTCTTAAACCCAAGTGCAAGCGCATAGCCTTTGCCTACGTTTACGTTATAACTAATGAGGTGGATATTAGGATAGTTTTGCAAGATAGACGATGTGGCATCTGTAGATCCATCATTAATTATAATTACATCACTACAAACTGCTAAGGTTCTCGTAATTACACTATCAAGTGTTTTATCATTATTATAAGTAGCAATAATAATGCAGTGAGATATTTTATTAGAAAGGTTTATAAATGGCATCTGCTTTAAAATAAATTTCACCTTTAATTTTTAGCTGGGCCTTTACTTTCCACGAATCATTGATATCTGTTAAAGTAAAATACAATGCTGCACTTTTATGCTCATTGGGATTTAACATTTTCAAGAATTTAAAATTACTAGCAGACACCATTTCTATCTTAGAATTTACAGCAATCTCTGCAGCCCTTTTTATAATTTCAATCATTATAACACCTGGCATAATTGGCTGATTAGGAAAATGCCCAGCAAACACCTCGCTACCAGCATTTATTGAAAACATTATTAAATAACTGTTAGTGTCTGTAATTTTTAACTCCCCAAAGCCAATCAATTCTTTAAATGCCAAATCTTTCATATCAATTAAAGATAGTATTATTTTCAATTACATTTAATTGCTGATTGGTAAAAATAATGTCCATTATATCACCTCCAACCTCTGTTATAATTAACTGCTGTAACATCATTTTGTCATACTCAAACAACAACTCAATTTTCTCTATTTTTTTAGCCATGGTTTTTTGCTGAGGGAGTAATTCAACTCTAATCAAATTTCCATTTCTTGTAAATAAAGTGGCATAGTCATCTGATTTAAGCATACTGCCATCTATTGTGCCCATAATAAAATTTTTAAAATGAGCTATTTGAGGACTATTGGAAGACATTACTTTCCGTTTATTTCCATCAAAACGAATTGCCTTAGTGCCGTTAATAATAAAGTAATAAGGAGTTGGTAACTGTTGATCCCACTTCATTAAATCCGGTTTTTTATAATAAAATTTACCAGATGAAATTAAAGGCTCTTCCATAATAGCCAAACTTCTTGTTTGCTCAAAATCACTTTGTATAGAAATTGTAGTTAAATTAAACGTCTGCAGCCTTTCTAAGAAAATTAACTTTGTACTTTGTGCATGCAGGCGGGAAGAACCCAATACTAATATGCCAGTTATTATTGCTTTAAAAATAAAATTCATGCCACTATCTCTTTAAGTAGTTAATTTCCCAATGTTAAATCCTTTGCTTCTAATCTTAGTTATTAAAAGCGGTAAAGAGGTAACAGTTAAGGCTATGTCGTGCAAAAGGATAATGCTATTGCCTTTTAACTTATTTAAAACTCGATTATTAATCACATCTGCAGATTTAGCCACAGTATCAAACGATCGAACACTCCAACCAATGGTAATCAATTTTTGCGCCAAAGTTACATTGGCAATGGATGGGTTTGTTACGCCAAATGGAGGTCTAAATAAATGCGGTTTCATACCTGTTGCCATTTCTATCTCTTTGGCACAACCTTGCAATTCATTTGCCAATTTTACCCCTTTTAACATGCCAAAATTTACTCTATGACCTTGACTATGCACACCAATTTGATGCCCTCGCCTACTAACTTCTTTTGCAATTTCAGGATAGGCCTTTACATTTTTACCAATCATAAAAAAGACTGCTTTTACATGTAGATCATCTAAAATATCAAGAATTAGCAGTGTATGTTTTGGATGGGGGCCATCATCAAAGGTTAATACTACTTGTTGCAAAGTATTTACACAAACTGCCTTAAGGTAGAAATTTAGCTGTATTAGCATTGCCATTGCAAATAAGAATAACATATAAACAAGTGATATGCCTAACACTACCCCTACAATTAAACTAATGCTATTATTTAGTAGAATAACCACAGAAAATACCAGGAGTAAACTATAAATTACTATGCTCAGCTTAAATTTAGACACGCTCTACTATAATTAATCCTAACTTATCTTTTGATGCGACATTTACTACCAGTGAATATTGAGGTTGTGACTCAGAGTACTGCAAGTAATGCGTAGCCAAATGCATACCAACCGCTGAGCTAGCAAAAAACCGCCCTGTGTAATCAGTGTAATTTATAGTTTCAAAAGGCAGCTCCTCTATTTTATCACAAGCAAAATTATAACCAATAAACCCTTTTGAAATATCTTTAAAATCTAACCCTAATTGGTTTAACATCTTTAAAACGGAGGAAGCTATATTTTCAAATGATATAGTAGAAACTGCTTTTATTTTCGCAATTGCGTTTGGTTTGGATGTGCCAACGGTAAAAAATGCGGCACCCTCTGAAAGTTGATTTAATACGGTTTGCTCCAAGTTTAGCTTTTTAGCTAACTCTTTTAATAGAGGCGTATTTTCATCTACTGCCCCCACAAGTGTTAACTCCGCACCTTCTTGCACTGTTAAAAGGGCATCTTGCAAGGCGTACTCAAACGATAAACCCTGCTGAACATGCGTCATGTTATACTTATCATTTTTTAATAATAGGGCAATTTGCCCCGCAATGGTATTATGCCCCGATTGTATAAAAGAAGTTGGCGGTAACATATTATCGCCATCTGGAGAAGATATTTTTAGAAATTTTTCGGTATCTGCAATTGCACCCAAACCGGTACCTACAATTATTGCGTTAGGGCTAGCATTATCCAATTTTTGAAGACACTCTAGTGAACAAACTATGGACATCTTAGTGGCTTTCCCCATTCGCCTTAACAGCATAGGATGTATAAACTCTTTATAAACAGGCTCAACCAACTCTTTATTTTGCTCAAAAGGCAACATAGATTCCAATAAATTATTCCCCAAGGAGTTACCAAGGGTACTAATAGCGTGTGAGGAGTAAATGTAGATGCTCATACCTTAGAAAAAATTAATGAGGTACTATTTCCACCAAATCCAAATGAGTTACTCATTACATTTTTAATCAAATAATTATCCTGATAACTTGTTATTGGGTTTACAAGATTTTGCTCCATTGAGTTTGACCAATTTATGATTGGAAAAACACATTGGTTCTTAATACTCAATATTGAAAATACCGCTTCTACTCCTCCCGAAGCACCTAAAGTATGTCCCGTATGCCCTTTGGTAGAGCTAAATGCAATTTTTTGCTTTTTAAACAGCTGTACCAATGCATTTGATTCCGAAGAATCATTATTCTGTGTAGCAGTACCATGCGCATTAATATAATCAATATCGGCTGGGTTCAATTCTGCCAATTTAAGGGCTCCTTTCATGGCTTTTAATGCCCCATCTCCATTGGGTGATGTACCTGTTTGATGAAAGGCATCATTGGCATTATTCCAACCCGTTAATTCAGCATAAATGATGTTTTTTGTTTGTGCAATACTTTTTTCATTTTCTAATAAAATATAGCCTGCTCCTTCACCCAAATTCAATCCCTTTCTATTGGCATCAAAAGGTTTGCAAGGTTGGTTATCGTAAATCATTAAGGATCGAAATCCATTAATTGTAAATCGAGAAAGGGCATCGCTCCCTCCTACTAATACTTTATCCAACTTGCCCGCTTTAATAAGGCGGGCGCCAAGCATAATACTATTGGCAGAAGACGAACATGCTGTAGAAATTGTATTTACATATTCGGGTGCCCCACAGTAGTTTGCAATAAAATTGGTTACTGTTCCTAAATCGTGTGTTTTAACACTTGATATCTCTACATCATTATTATGCAACAGAGCCTTTTTATAATAGTTTTCAGTTAAATCCATACCGCCCACGGTTGTTCCACTTATAAAACCAGACCGTTCACCATCTAGAAAAGTTTTACCCAGTGCTTCCTTGGCCGCCAACATACCCAAAAGAGCTGTTCTAGGAATTTGATCTACCTCCAAAAAGCCAAGCGCACTTTTTAAGCGCTGGTTAGATTCGCTAATTTCACCTACGTAAGTTGGCTTAATAAGCCCTTTAAGTAAGGTATTAAGTCGAATGCCAGAAATTGATTTTTGTAACGCTTTAAAGTTAGCATCTACACCAATCCCTAATGCCGACACTACGCCTATACCAGTAACTAAAATCTTCATTATCAGTCACGGTTTTTCTCTATAAACTCAGCCATTGAGTTTACTGATTTAAAAATTTCTTGTCCTTGCTCAGGGTTATCAATTTTAATATTATAATGTGTATCCAACAATACAATAAGTTCCAAGGCATCTATAGAATCTAATCCTAGTCCATCGCCAAAAAGAGCCGCATCATCTTCTATATCTTCAACATTTACTTCTTCGAGATTTAGCTGCTCGATTAAATGTTTTTTAAGTTCCTCTTTCAAATCCATTCTATTCTTTTTAAATCACTTTAAATCCTTCTTTATTCTTAGCTATATCAATAAAATACAACCGAAGGTCGAATTTATTCTTAAATATTTCTATCCAACCCCCAACAACAGCATCTGCTTTACCTATTTTAAATTGCAGGTTTACCAATTCGAGCCATTTTTCTGGCAAAAAATTATCCACTAAGGTAAATAGATTTTCACCATAAAGCTCATTTCTGATTGCAATTTCGCCCATAACGATATTAGGAAGCGTGTACACAAACACAGCTGGGCTAGGCATTTTTTTCTCGTTAATTGACTGTTGATGTACAACATCCGTATCGAGGCTTGAATAGCTATTTTGAAATATTTGAGCAATTCTACCGGGCGCATAAGTATCGAAACTGACTGTTTTTTTAAGCATTTCTACTCCCAAAAATCCCAATTTCGACAAATTATCCATTTTATGAAATTTAGAATATTTAATTTCCAATTCATCATACAAAAGCTTGAAAGGCACTTTATCTCCACCCAAGTTAATTTGTTGAAACAAAGGGTTCCCGTTTAACTCAAGTCTGTCGTTCGTAATTCGTACAGATGCTATTGCTTTCATTCGCTTAACGTTTTAAGAATAACCGCTGCATTACATCCGCCAAACCCGGAAGCCGTTTTTAACACAGTACCAATGTGTGATTTTTGATTTTCGAGCAGTACGTTAATGCTATTTACTGTACCTGGAGTGGTGCAACCTATCGTTTTAATTAATTGCCCTTGCCTCATCGATTGCATTGACATAGATAACTCTAACACTCCGGCTGCACCTAATGTATGGCCAAAATACCCTTTCATACTATTGGTAGGCACCTTATTAAGGTTACACCTAGTAAACGCGATAGACTCCATATCATCATTAAATAAAGTACCTGTGCCATGAGCCGAAATAAAGTCAATATCGCTGCCTTTAACCTTTGTTCGCTGTAACAGTAAATCAATAGCTCGCACCAGCCCTTCGGCTGTTCTTGATGGTCCTGAAATATGATTAGCATCGTTGGTTGTAACACCTCCAGAAAATATAACAGGAGTAGATTTAAATAACTCCTTGGTGTCCGAAATAACCACAGATGATACCGCTTCTCCTAGTGAAAGTCCTTTCCGATCTTTATCAAAAGGAGCAGATGGTTTATCACTTAAGGCATAAAAAGATTCAAAACCGAGTACAGTAAACTCAGTTACGGCATCTGCGCCAATAACTAATGCGTGATTATAAGCTCCTGTTTTAACCAAATCATGCGCAGTAATAGAGGCAGCCAAACCTGAAATACAGGCATTGGATACAACCATAACATCAGGTTGAATTGGCAAATTTTTGACCACTCTTTTTGCTAAAAAAGTAGGCTTTGCTCTTTCCACATCACCTTCTTTCAACCTATCAACATCACCTTTGGTGGTGCTAATTACTACAAGCCATTTATCATTAAATCTTTTATTATCAACTTGAGATAAACTTTCTAAACCTGATTTAATACACATAGACTCTACCTTAGTAAAACCTGAAACTAGTTTAAAATTATGCAGTAAGCCAAATGGCTTTTTAGAGGATACTCCAACAACAGGCTGTATTTGAACACCAGAATTACCTGATAAAGCATTTTGAAAATTTTCTTCAGCCGTATTTCCAAGAGCGGATATGATTTGCTCGGCACCTATATATATCATTTTGTTTGCCAAGCTACTTTTGTTAGCCAATCAAGGTAAAACGAAGGTGTAAATAGCTCTAATGATCTAGAACTCTCATTTAGAAAAACCTGTTCTGTTTTACCAACACAACTAATTTTATTTGAAGACAAATTATATACTTTATATTCATGCACCAACTTAGCAGCTTTTGTAAAAATTAGCCGAGTGGTTATTTCCATTTCTTCTCCAAAATGAATAGGTGCTTTATAGCTTAGGTTTACATTAACAATAGGCACCACAAATCCATGTGCGTACATATCTTGATAATTCATGTTAAATTTCTTGCCCAATGATTCTCTTCCATCTTCAAAGTACTTAAGGTAATTACCATGCCAAACAACTCCCATTGCATCCGACTCTGAAAACCTTACTCGCACCAGTGTGCTATCTTCTATAAATTTCATTTATTATCAGATTTATCAATCATAATTTTCAATTGGCAACTAATAAGTAACTCTCCATTATGCCGTACTTCGCCCGAAATAAGGGTGATACCGAATACTTCTTGCAACACATCTATTGAAGTATCAATAATACTGCCTACTAAAGGCAGCTTATTAACTTTTACTTTGCTAATGGCACCAATAAAGCCGAGTGGTGGCGAATCTCCTTGTTTTACACTAGCAAACCCTGCTTGAGCAGCGGCAGATTGCGCTATATTTTCTAAAAGCCCTGAAACAGATAAACAATTACCTTCAAGTAAAATATTTTTATCTTCTATTAGAAACTGGGTTTCAACATGTTTTTCAGTTACATCACCAATTTCGCCTACCATAATAAATGGAGCACGTTGAGGGATATAATTTAAAATTTCTGATGAATTAACAATCACTTCTATTCTGTTGTGTAAAAATCGTAGTAGTTAAACCACTGATCAGGATATTCTTTTACTTTTTGCTCCAACAACGTTACAAATTCCACAGCAATTTCCCTTGCTTTTTTAGTAGATTGCACCTCAGGTTTAGAAGCTGTAAAAAAATATTTATACTTCTCTTCTTTAAGTGCAAAAACAAATGAGTAAGGCACTTTCAATTTCTCAATAAGTTGAAACGGACCTATCGGAAATTTAGCAGGTTTTCCTAAAAAATCTATCATCTCTGTTTTAACTCCATCCATATATCTATCTGCGTGCATACAAACTAAATCGCCTTTTTTAATTGCAGAATAAATTTTAATCAAGTGAGATAAATCATTCGAAATTGGAATTATGTTAAAACTTGCTGCTTTATTTTGAGATGATAGCAACGCTTGAATTTTTTCATATTCATTTTGATACATAACAACACTCACATTCGCATCTATCCCATTTAATAGGTTGCCAGCAATATCCCAATTGCCAATATGGGCAGATATTAAAAATGCTCCTTGTCTATTATTTGCTAATTCTCGAAGGTATTCCTCTCCAGATTCTCGATACGTAATACGAGAGGCCTTATTAATAGAAAAAGCAATTTTATCGATAATGCTTTGACCAATTTGAATAAAATTACTTCGAATAGTTTTTTGTACTAGGGCTTCATCTAACCCTACTCTATTAGCATAAAATTGAGCCAAAATTTTTCGGGGCTTTCCAAGAAAAATATAAAAATAAAGCGCAACAAAATTTAAGATAAAATAGCCACCTTCGATTCCAAATAGCCTAATCGTGGTTATAAAAATGCGATATCCAAGAACATTTCCCTTAGTTTTACCGCTCCATTTAGCCATTAATCACAAGATGTTTTGCTGCAAATAAAATCGTAAAAATCTTGTAGGGTAATAATTGTTTTAAAATCTTCGGCAGTTATTTTTACTCCAAAGTTACTTTCAATCACAACTACTAAATCAACATAATCTAAGCTATCTAAATCTAATGCTTCTTTTAAGTTAGAGCTCGGTATTATGGCAGCAGAGTCCACTTCAAACTCTTCTACTAAAAATCCATTTATCTGTTCAATTAACTCACTCTTATTCATACTTCTTTAAAATTAACGTTGAATTTGTACCTCCAAATCCAAACGAGTTAGAGGCAATACAATTCAGTTCTGCTTTCAATGTTTTTGCAATGATATTAATATTTTTTGAATAATCGTCAGGATTTTCAAAGTTGATGTTGGGAGCAATAAATCCATTTTTCATCATTAGGAGGCTATAAACAATTTCACTAGAGCCAGCCATCCAACATTCGTGCCCAGTCATTGATTTTGTTGAGCTTACTGGCGTCTTATTTCCAAATACTTGTTCAATAGCTTTAGCCTCTTCCAAATCACCTCCAGGGGTAGATGTAGCATGTGCATTTATATAATCCACTTCACTGGCATCCATTTCGGCCATGTTTAAAGCCATATTAATTGCACGTACTTGGCCATCGGTGCTTGCATTGGATATATGCCCTCCATTGGAAGAAAATCCATAGCCCACAATTTCGGCAATAATATTTGCCCCTCTCCGTAGGGCAGACTCTAAAGATTCTACAATTAAAGTGGCTCCACCACCACTTGTTACTAAGCCATCTCTATCTTTATCAAATGGCCTTGAGGCTTTTGTTGGATCTTCGTTTACAGAAAAAACGCCTAGTCCATCAAAGCTACCAAAGGCGTATTTATTTACTTCTTGTGCTCCCCCACAAATAATCATTTCTTCGAGGCCCGACTTTATTAAGTGGTATCCAATACCAATGGAATGTGAACCAGATGCACAGGCGGCACTAATGGTAAAATTTACTCCTTTCAGTTTAAAAATAGTTGCAAGGTTCATGGTAACCGTGCTATTCATCGATTGAAAAATAGAACCTGAGCCCACGAGTGTCGTATCCTTTTTCGCTCTAATAATATCTACCGCTTCAATCACTGCTCTTGCCGAAGAATCGTTGCCAAATAAAATTCCAACAATATTTTTATCTAAATAATCTAAATCTACCCCAGCCATATCAAGGGCTTCTTTGGTTGACACATAGGCATATTTGGCTTCTTCCGATAAGCCAATTCGCTCTCGCCTTTTAAGTGCCCCTTTTAAATCGGGCTCTTTAAGTATGCCTGTTAACGAAGACCTAAAACCAAACTCTTTGCGATCAGGGTCAATGCCAATACCACTTTTACCTGCAAATAAAGAGTCCTTCACTTGCTCTACATTCTCACCTAAACAAGAATAAACTCCTATGCCTGTTACAACTACTCTTTTCATCTGGTTATTGGTCATATTTTTGCAGCCGAAAAATTATTTAACTATGTATTCCTCCGTTAATATTAATTATCTCGCCTGTAATGTAGGCTGCCTTATCAGAGGCTATAAAAGACACCAAGTCGGCCACCTCTTTGGGTTGGCCAAAGCGTTTCATTGGCACTAATTTTTTAAGCATATCAACATCCAAGTCCTCCGTCATATCGCTCGCAATAAACCCTGGAGCCACAGCATTCACTGTTATGTTTCTTTTGGCAATTTCTTGCGCTAATGAACGGGTAGCAGCAATCATTCCGCCTTTGGCAGCAGAGTAATTTACTTGGCCAGGCACCCCTTTTAATCCAGATAAAGAAGCAATATTTATAATTCGGCCGTACCTATTTCTAACCATTTGAGTTAATACGTTTTTGGTAACATTAAACATCCCTTTTAAGGATACGTTTACCACATCGTCAAATTGAGACTCCTCCATAAACACCATCAAATTGTCTTTGGTAATTCCGGCATTATTTACCAACACATCAATGCGTGAGTCTTTATTATTCGCAAACCATTCAGTTATATTTGCTTCTACCTTGGGGCTATCTTCTACTCTAAATTGCAGCAATTCAGCGGAGCCTCCATCTGCCTCAATTAGTGCCTTAGTTTCATTTGCAGCCTTTGTATTACCGGCAAAATTAATAAGTATATGCAAGCCTAAATCTTTGGCAAGCGTAATGGCTATTGCTCTACCTAAGCCTCTTGAGGCACCCGTAACTAAACAACACTTTCTCATATATTTTGTTTCGATTTCTACTCTTTTAAGTAAAACTATTGGTTATTATTAATAAATTTTAACATTACCTCTTTTTTCAGCGATTCCATTTGTTGATTTAAGGAAACATCTTCAATTAACTCAGGTACTTCGGCCCTAACAAAATCATAAAGAGATTTTGCTGATGTTGAAAATTTATCGAAATTATCACTAATATCCATTGCTTGAGCGATGGCAATTAAGTGCACTGTAAGCACATCAAAGGCATTATCAATTACTTTTTTCGTTAATAACGCTGCATTTGTACCCATACTTACAATATCCTGGTTATCCCCATTATTCGAAATACTGTGTACCGACATTGGGTTACTTAACGTTTGATTTTCTGCCGTGGTAGAAACGGCTGAAAATTGCATGCCTTGCAGACCAAAATTTAAGCCCAACCTTCCTCTATTCAAAAATGGAGGAAACTTATCATTCAATTTTGCATTCATTAAATAATTAAGTTGGCGCTCCATTAAAATACTAAGCTTGGTAATCCCAATTTTAAGCTTATCCATTTCGTAGGCAACATAATCGCCATGAAAATTACCTCCGTGGTACACATTTTGGCTTTTAGCACAAATTATGGGGTTATCATTGGCAGAGTTATATTCATTTTCAATCACCTCTTTTGCATTTTCCCATGCATCAAGCACCGGCCCTAACACTTGAGGCACACATCGCAAGGAATAATACTCCTGAACCTTTTCAGAAAAATATTCTTTGCCTTTAATATGATCTCCGTTAAACAGGTGTTCGTTTCGTTTTTTCAGCACTTTGCCATCTACCAGGTGGGCGCGCATTATAGTTGCCACTAATTGTTGGCCTTTGTGTTTTTTAGACTCATTTAATTCTGCCGAAAATGAATCATCGTAAGAGGCAGTAAGCTCGTTCATTACAGAAGAGGCAATAATGCCCCAATCAATTAATCGTTTAGAATAAATAAGATTGATAGCCGCAATACCACTCATACATGAGGTTCCGTTTATTAATGCAAGGCCATCTCTAAGTTTTAATTCAACTGGTTTAATCGATAATTTCTCTATTACTTCTTTTGTTTTAAGCAGTTCGTTTTTGTAAAACACATTACCTTCTCCTATTAACGCATAGGCAAGGTGAGCCAGTTGTACTAAATCGCCACTTGCTCCAACCCCACCGTGTATGGGTATTAAAGGATACACTCCTTCTTTTATAAACAAGGCTAAAGTGTTGATTAATGCGGGGCTAACCCCAGAATAACCAAGTGAAAGCGTGTGCAAACGCGATATCATTACAGCCTTTACATACGAGGGCGGCAATGCTTCGCCAATACCGTTGGCATGGCTCCTAATTAAATTATATTGTAGTTGATTAAGCTCATCATCCGAAATAACGTATTGAGCCATTGGCCCAAAACCTGTGTTAATTCCATAAATAACTTTGTCCTTTGCAAAGGATTTAAGAAATTCAAATGATTCTAATACTCTACGCTTTTGTTGCTCAGACAGTTCATAATCTGCGTCAAAAAATAGCAACTTTTCTAATGTACCTAACGTAATACTCTCCAACTAAATAGGGTTAAAATAAATCAATAGCAAAGTGCAAATAAATAGACAAAATAGTAAAAAATAATCATATAATAATTAAAATTAGCTTTAAACCGCTAATATATTATTTTTGCGATACAATAGACTCCAATTAAGTGGGTAGATTGGCAGAATGCTAAATTTATTGAATGTCAAAATTTTTTATTTACTCACTTCTTGTCCTTACCTTTTTTATTGGCTGGTGGAGTTTTACCAATTTACAGATTTCTGAAGACCTTGACACTGCCCTACCCAATGCTAAGGCTCTTGATAAGATTAAACCTTTATTAAACAAAGGAAAAAAATCAGTAGTCTTTTCTCTTGCCATTGAACCATCAACCGATACGCCTTATAGCATTGAAAAAATTGCGAAAGAGTTGGTTATTACATTAGAATCAAAAGTTGGCTCTCAAATTAATAATCTTCAATATAAAAGTGACTTAGATCCAGTTGCCGTTAGCGATTATTTTTACAGCCACTTATACTTATTTTTAGATAGTGCTGATTACGGCCAAATTGAACTTAGCCTTACACCTAGTAACATTAAAAATACAATGATTGCAAACAAGCAATCATTGTATTCTCCAGAAGGCTTAGCCTTAAAAGATTGGACGATAAAAGACCCCTTGCATTTTACCAAATTTGGCTACGCCAAGCTTAAAACCGATGCTCTAACTGCTAACTATATAGCTAATGAAGGGCTATTTATTTCAAGCGATAAGCGTAGTATATTTATCTATGGAGAATTAGTATACAACCCATCTGAAAGTGCCCAAAATAGTTTATTAGCCAAAAACCTTAACAATTTTCGAACTGAGTGGAACTCATTAAACAAACAATACGAGGTAGATTATTTTGGCACTTTTTTAATAGCAAATGCCAATGCAACCCAAATTGAAAAAGATATTAAATTAACGCTTACCATTGCTATTATTAGCATTATAGCACTCCTCTTTTACTATTTTAGAAACTTTTTTACTATTGCTTTTTTTCTACTTCCAGGTGCCTTTGGTGTACTATTTGCTATAACCGGAATTTACATTTGGCAAGGAAGTATATCTGCCATTGCACTTGGGGCTGGAGCTGTAGTTTTAGGCATAGTTATCGATTACTCATTTCACTTTTTTGCACAATTTAAGCAAACTAAGGATGTTTATAAAACTCGCAAAACAATTTTTCTTCCTTTAATTTTAAGTGGCACTACTACCATCGTTGCTTTTTTATCTCTCACGTTTGCCAATTCAAGGGTACTTCATGATTTTGGTTTGTTTACGGCATTAAGCCTCACAGGCTCCTTAATTTTTGTCCTACTTATCTTACCCTATTTACTTAAGCCTGTAGAAAATAAATTATCATTTACTACCTCTAATAAATTAGATGCACTGTTTGATAAAGTAAACTTAGCTCCAGGCAAGCACGCTAAACTGTTCGCTACTTTCATTGTTTTAATTACAATTATGTTCTTTTTTTTCGCCTCCAAAATTGAGTTTGAAAGCGACCTTAACAAGATTAATTATTACCCAGAAGCATTAAAAGAAGCAGAAAAAAAACACCAAAACATTAACCCCGATACTGAAAAACGAATACATTTTTTAGTAGAAGGCAACTCCGATACTGACCTTGCAGATAAAAACCAACAGCTTTACCAAGCACTTAATGAGCTAGATGATAGCATTAAACTTACGCAAGTTAGTTCGCTTGGGCTATTTGTACTATCTAAAGAAAAGCAAAAAGAAAAAATTGATCAATGGACTAGTTTTTGGCAGTTACATGGGAAAGCCACATCAAAATTAGTAAGCCAAACGGGCGACTCTCTAGGGTTTAAAAATGGCACCTTTGGCACATTTAGTACATGGATAAACAGCAGAAAAACACCCGAAGATCCGTTTCAATTTATTAAGAAAAGCACTTCCTTGAGCCAACTAATTCTCCACTCAAATAATACCTCGCCCAAAGAAAGTAAATCCTTAATTACGAGCATTGTTATACAGAAGAAAGACTATCCTCAAATTAGAGCACAATTTGGCCACAATAGTAATTATACCTTAGTTGATGGCAGCAGCGTAATGTCCTTATTAACCGAAGCTGTAAAAGCCGATTTTAACTACCTCTTGGTATTTGCAAGCATACTAGTTTTTGTAGCCATGCTCCTTATATATGGCAGCTTAGAGCTTACACTGATTACGTTTATTCCCATTGCAATAAGTTGGATATGGATTCTAGGCATATCGGTTTTATTTGGTTTAAAATTCAACTTTATCAATATTATTATCATCACGTTTATATTTGGCTTAGGCGATGATTTTGCCATATTTATAACCGATGGCCTCCAATCTAAATTTAAATATGGGAGGGGTGTATTAAATCATTACAAATCGGGTATTATACTATCCTCTATTTCCACCATAATTGGGACAGGCGTATTGTTTTTTGCCAAACACCCAGCCATAAAATCGATCGCTGCCATAAGTGTTACAGGCATTTTAACCATTGTCTTCATCTCCTTTTTTGTTCAACCTCTCCTATTTCATTTTTTTACAACCCGTAGAACAAATATGGGCAAGCCCCCTGTTACAATTCGTGGAATTGTAATGAGTATTATTGGCTATTCAATTTTTATATCTGGCAGCTTACTAGGTGTATTCCTCGGTTTTTTAATCCGTTTTATTCCATTTAAAAATAGAAGTTGGAAAAAAGACAGGCTCCACCATATGCTAAAATGGATTACAGGCACTATGTTAGATATCCTCTTTAGTACAACCAAAAGGTATTATAATATGCATCACCTCGATTTTAATAATCCAAGCATAATTATAGCTAACCACACTTCCTTTTTTGATATACTGGCATTGGCAAGACTTCATCCCAATGTTATAATGCTGGTAAATAAATGGGTGTACGATTCAGTATTATTTGGCAATGCCATAAAATATGCTGATTATGTACCCACCTTTGAATCACTCGATGAGAATATTGCCAAAGTAAAAAAACTGGTAGATCATGGTTATTCTATTATCGTATTTCCTGAAGGCACTAGATCCCCCGATGGAAAGATTAAGCGTTTTCATAAAGGAGCATTCTATCTTGCTGATTTACTTAAATTAGACATAACGCCAATTGTACTACATGGCTACGGCTATATTATGCCAAAGCATGACTATAACCTTAAAGATAGCTTAATGAGCACTTATGTACTGCCCCGAATTAAGTATAACGACACCTCCTATGGAACGGGCTATAAAGAACGTACAAAAGCAATAAGTACTTATTTTAAAAAATCTTATAAAGAAGTAGACCAAATTTGCGGAGCTACAGATTATCAGTTTTATCCATTACTCCATTCTTATAAATATAAAGGCCCTATTTTAGAGTGGTATTTTAGGGTTAAGTGGAAGTATGAGAAAAACAACTATGAAAATTATTATAACTTAATAGGATCAGGCTCTAAGCGAATTTATGATTTAGGTTGTGGATATGGTTTTTTAAGTTATTATTTAAAGTTAAGAAACGAATCCTTTGAAATTTTAGGATATGATTATGATGAAGATAAAATTGATATTGCTCAAAACTCATACTTAAAAACAGATGGGATTGAATTTAAAACCACGGATATAGCAGACGTAAAACCTGTTGAAGCAGATGTAATTATAATAGCAGACACACTACACTACCTTAACCCAACAATTCAGATGAAAGTGCTTAATTCTTGCCATAAAGGAATAAAACCTGGAGGCATACTACTTATAAGAGATGGATTATCTGATTTAGAAATAGGGCATAATTGGACCAAAAAATCAGAAAATTGGTCCACTAAATACCTTAGATTTAATAAAACCCAAGGTGATCTTCATTTCTTTACAAAGCAGTTTATTGAAAATTGGGCAAGCCAAAATTATTATAACATATCATTCGATCATCAATCTACTAAGTCGTCAAATACATTAATGATTCTTAAAAAAAAATAATACAGTGAATCATACAGCACTTTTAATCGGCTTTATACTTTTTAACGGGTTGTTCTCTAACCCAATTTCACGTAAAGAATACTATCCAGTATTTAAAGGTAATTCGGTTTCACAAATGGAATTATTGGTAAATCAATTAGAAAAAAAGGACAGCCAAAAAGCTTACTTAGGTGCCTTAAAAATGAAATTAGCTAACTTACAAAAAGAACCACGCACCAAATTAAAAACATTTAAAGAAGGTCGGGAATTATTAGAAGGTGAAATCAAAAAACAACCCAATAATATGGAATGGCATTTTTTACGTTTGATTGTTCAAGAACACGCACCAAAAATTGTAAAGTATAATCAAAATTTATTACAGGATGCTACATTTATTACGTCAAATTTTAGTTCCGTACCCCTTGATTTACAAAAAGTGATTTCAGATTACGCCTCAAATTCAGTTCATTTAAATCCTTTCGATTTTAAGTAAATGAAACACATTCTAGTTATAAACTATACCCAATCAGGGCAGTTAAACCATATTTTAAATAGATTTAAATTACCTTTTGAAAACTCTGGCAAATTTGAGGTTGAGCATGTAGAGGTTTCGCCCAAAGAACCATTTCCATTTCCGTGGACAGGCGATGCATTTTGGGGTGCCATGCCAGGTTGCGTTTTAGAAGAAGGTTTAATCTTAAACGATTTCAGTTTTAAACGCAAAAAATACGATCTCATCGTGTTTGGCTATCAAGTATGGTTTTTATCTGTTTCACTACCTTCAATGGCTATTCTACAACATCTCAAGTTTAAAACTGTAATAAAAAATACGCCTGTTGTTACCATTATTGGTGCACGTAATATGTGGTTGAGTGCGCACGAAAGTGTGAAGCAACACATTACAAATGCAGGGGGAAGATTTGTCGCTAATATTCCATTTATTGACCGCCACAATAATTTGACAAGTGTAGTCACTATTTTATACTGGATGCTAACGGGCAAAAAAGAAAAAATGTGGGGAGTTTTTCCAATTCCAGGGGTTCATCCTGATGATATTGAGAAAGCAAACCTGCCCGGAGAATTAACCTTAAAAGCACTTGAAAACGAGTCCTTAAATACGCTTCAAAAAGACATCCATAACCTAGGGCATATTCACTTAGCAGCTTCTGTGATGTTTATGGAACTACGTGCCAAAATGGTATTTAAAATTTGGGCAAAACTAGTACGAAAAAAAGGCTATACACCTGCAAAAGAACGCTTTTGGCTAAATGTGTTTAAGTACTACTTATTGATTGCAATTTTTATACTTTCACCCATCGTTTTAAGCATCTACTTTGTGCTGATTTATCCATTTGTTTTCAAATCTGTTTCTCGAAAAAAAGCATATCTTTGTGGGCTTACAGAAGAGGAGTAAATGGGAGAAGTTTACATTACAAAAATTTCTAAATACTTTCCTAATAGTGCCGTTTCTAATGCAGAAATGGAAGACTATTTGGGATTAATAAACGAACGCCATTCAAAAACGAAAAGTGTTGTTTTACGCAGTAACTTAATAACTAACAGGTATTATGCACTAAATAAAAAGGGCGAACTAACGCATACAAATGCGCAAATAGCAGCCGAATCTGTTCGAGCACTTTTTAAAGAAAATCCAGACGAAATTACTGAAGTAGATTTGTTGGCTTGCGGTACATCTTCCCCCGATCAAATGTTTCCTTCGCACGGGGTTATGACTCATGGTGAATTGACCGAAATGAAAACCATCGAAGTGGTATCACCCGCAGGGGTTTGTTGTGCCGGAATGCATGCTATGAAATATGCATTTTTAGCGGTAAAATCTGAAGATAAGAAAAAAGCTGTAGCACTAGGCTCCGAAAGGTTATCATCTTTATTACGTGCTGATAAGTTTAAAGAAGAAGCCATACATTTAGAAGAGTTAGAAAAGGATCCCATTATCGCATTCGAAAAAGATTTTTTACGTTGGATGCTATCTGATGGCTCTGGAGCAGTTTTGCTGGAAAATAAAAAAGCAAAAGAAGGCTTTTCATTTAAAATTGAGTGGATCGAAGGCGTTTCGTATGCCAACGAATACGAAACCTGCATGTACTCTGGTGCAGTAAAAAACAAAGATAAATCGCTTACGGGTTACTTAGATATGAGCAATGAAGAAATGCTAGAGCAATCTGCATTAAGTATAAAACAAGACGTTACACTTTTGAGTGAAAATATTTTGGGACTTGGATTTAAAAGACTCAAAGAAATATTTGACAAAAAAGGGCTTACAGCCGATGATATTGATTGGATGCTTCCACATATTTCGAGCTTTTATTTTAAAGATAAAATCTACGATATTTTCAAATCTAACGACATGGAAATTACGTGGAATAAATGGTTTATTAACCTCGATAAAGTTGGAAATATTGGTGCGGCATCTATTTACTTAATGTTGGAAGAAATTCAGAAAAATGGCACATTAAAAATTGGCAACAAAATTTTATTGGTTGTTCCAGAAAGTGCTCGATTCTCGTATATGTTTGCCTGGCTAACCGTTTGTTAGAAAATTAATATGAACAAAGAAGATCTCCCACAAGACGAAGGTGCTATTGTTGATTTATGTTATGTAAAAAACAAATTGGGCAAATACGAAACGCACAAAAGTACAGGATGGGATGTAAAAATTGCCGCACTTGATTCGGCTTGGGATGAAATAGCTAGAAGAACAGAATGCGCCAGAATTGAAGTGAAGGAAGGAAGAAAAAGTGCCGTATATTATTTTATGGAAAAGAACTTAATGGATGTGCAAACTTTAGCCGCTTACGTTAACTTTTGGCAATTCACAGTTAAGCAGCATTTTAAACCACTGGTATTCAAAAAACTAAATCAAAACCGATTAAACAAATACGCTGAAGCCTTTGACATTTCAGTAGAAGAACTAACTAAATTTAATGGATAATACGGTTATAGATTTTAAACACCTGCAAGCTGCGCATTGTGAAAATGGGGTAACCACTAGTCTGTTACAGCATTATGGCGTAGATATTTTAACCGAGCCTCTATCTTTTGGAATTGGAGCTGGTTTATTCTATATCCACATTCCTTTTCTGAAGCTGAATAATGGCCCGGCCATTTCGTATAGAAGTATGCCTGGTCTAATTTTTAAACGCACATGTAAAGCGTTAAACATTCTAGTTAAAAGAAAAAAATTCAACAGTGCTGAAAAAGCGCAAGAATATTTAAACAACCTGGTAGATGCAGGCAAACCAGTAGGTTGTCAAGTGGGAGTTTTTCATCTTCCGTATTTTCCTCAAGAGTACCGGTTTCATTTTAATGCACACAATCTCATCGTTTACGGACGCGAAGGCGACACCTATTTTATTAGTGACCCCATTATGGATTCGTGTAATCAATTAAGTGCCAAAGAACTTGAAAAAGTACGTTTTTCCAAAGGTGTTTTAGCCCCTAAAGGTCAAATCTATTATCCAGAAAATGTGGGTAAGGTTAACCTAGACAAAGTGAAACGTGGAATTGAAAAAGGCATTAAACGTACTGCCCACGATATGATTAAAGTACCCATGCCATTTTTGGGAGTTCGTGGAATAAAATTTACCGCCAACCACATTAAAAAATGGCGCGAAAAATTTGGCGTACGAAAAGCTGGTTTACATCTTGGGCAAATTGTAAGAATGCAAGAAGAAATTGGCACCGGTGGTGGCGGATTTAGATTTATGTACGCTGCTTTTTTACAAGAAGCAGCTGATATTTTGCAGATGGACGAGTTGGCTTTAATTTCAGAAGACATCACCAAAGCAGGCGACCTTTGGAGAGCATCGGCCATTCAAATGGCGGGCATTTACAAAGGCCGAATTACCGAGCAAAGTGATTTTCTTCAATCTGCCGAGATGTTATACGAAATTAGCGAAGTAGAAAAACAAGCTTTTACCAATCTGCTAAAGCTAAAATTTTAATGCCTACACATTGCGTACATATTAAGAATTTAAGCAAGCTATACCGTGGTAACTCTACACCGAGTTTAAAAGGTGTAAACTTAGAGATTCAATCGCAAGAAATAGTAGGAATTATGGGGCCAAATGGCGCAGGAAAAACTACCCTTATTTCTATTCTATGCGGAATTTTAAAACCAACCTCGGGCACATTTTCTTATCAAGTTGGTTTAGAAACAATTACTGGAAAAAACTTTAAAAAATACATTGGCTATGTACCTCAAAATTTTGCATTTTACGAAGAGCTAACACCAAATGAAAATTTGGCTTTTTTTGGGGCAATGTATAACTTAGGTAAAGTAAAAATTAAAGAGCAATCGAGCAAGTTGCTTAGCATACTTGGGTTAACTAAAGTTGCTAATAAAAAAGTCTTCACTTTTTCAGGTGGAATGAAAAGGCGTGTAAACTTGGCTATTGGCGTACTTCACCAGCCTAAAATTTTGTTTTTAGATGAACCAATCGTTGGAGTGGATGTACAAAGTAAACGAGCCATTTTTAACTTCTTAAAACAAGAAAACAAAAACGGCACAACCATCATTTACACTTCGCATAACATAAAAGATGTGGAAGAATTCTGTACCCAAATTGTTTTAATTGATTTTGGAAAAATTATCGAGTACGGAGAATTAAATACCGTACTAAAAAACCAAGATTTTGAAACTTTAGAAGATCTTTTTATTGCTAAAACTGGTAAATCCTACCGAGATGTTTAAGCTTATTTCAGCCATAAAAAAGGAAGCTTTAATGCTTTGGAGCGATAAAGTAGGTTTGCTTTTTATGTTTATCATGCCGCTATTATTAGTAACAGTGGTAACTCTTGTGCAAGACAGTGCATTTCAATTAGCCAACAATAATCGCATAAAAATGGTGGTAGTTAACCACGACCAAGGCATTAATGGCAAGCGGTTAATTGAGTTATTGAAGAAATCAAACATGTTCGGAATTTCTATTCACAATCAAGTACAAGAAATCGACATTCCAACTCAATTAAAGAAAGAAAACGCACTTTCAGCTATTTATATTCCTGAAAGTTTTACCAAAGTTTTAACAGCCAAAAAGCAGTATTTAAGTCAATACGTTTTAACCGATTTTGGACTGTTTGATAGTATTGAATCAGCACCATCAGCAACCCCAAATGTGACATTGCACTTTAATCCAGTGTTGCAAACAAACTTCCAAATGACCATTTCTAGTGTAGTAGATGCTTTTTTGGCAAAGGTAGAAAGCAACTTAATGATAGAACTTTTGTATGCCGATATGGGAAGTGAAAAAGACCCCAACCTTGCGATTAATCTAATCTATGAAAACAGAGTGAAAATTAATACTATTTCTACGGTAAACAAAAATGCCCCCACAGCTGTAAACGCTACCCAACATAACGTACCTGCCTGGACTATTTTTGCTATGTTTTTTATGGTAATTTCATTAGGTGGGAATATAGTTAAAGAGAAGGTTAGTGGCAGTTTTATCCGTTTGCAAACCATGCCCACTTCGGTTAGTATTTTATTTTTGTCCAAAATGCTTTTGTACCTCTTAGTAGCTATTGTACAAGTGTTTATCATCTTTACTTTTAGTGCATCGCTGTTTCCAATAATTGGTTTACCAGTGCTAGAAATTCCAACCAATTGGAGCGCTAGCATGGTAGTTATTATTCTATCTGGATTAACAGCTGTAAGCTTTGCAATGTTTATAGGTGCCATGGTAAAAACTCAGGTTCAAGCCAATGGTATAGGAGCAATATTGGTAATAATTTTTGCAGCTTTAGGCGGAATTTGGGTACCCATTTTTATAATGCCAGATTACCTACAAGCGGTGAGTGTTTTTTCGCCACTTCGCCAAAGTTTAGATGCTTTTTATACATTATTTTTGCAAAATGGAAATTGGGCAGAATTAAGTCCATCATTACTTAGATTGGGGTTATTCATTACCCTATTTCAACTAGCCGCATTTTTAAAATTGAAATTAGACAAAGTGATTTAGCATGAATAGAGAATCAATCAAACCAGGTCTCAAACAGCATATAATTATGTATTTAAATCTCCAGGATATGACCATTGAAGATTTAGATGATAGTGAGCCACTTTTTGGAGATGAAATGGGTTTAGACTCTATTGATTCTTTGGAGCTAATTGTTTTACTAGAACGTGAGTATGGAATCAAAATAGAAAATCCAACCTTAGGAAGAAAGATTTTAGTAGATATCAATACCATGGCAGACTACATTATAGAAAATATCCAGAAATAATAAAGAATACAGTATGAGTAAGGTCTATGTTACTGGAATGGGAATTGTTTCTGCTCTTGGAGTGGGGATTAAACAGAACCATAAAGCCTTACAATTAGGAAAGTCTGGTATTAGAACCACACAATATTTAGATTCTAAATATGCTCAGCTAATACCTTTTGCCGAGGTTAAATTTAGCAATCAAAACCTTAAAGAAATTTTAGAGCTATCGGAGACTGAACGTGCCTCACGAACAGATTTAATTGCCCAATTAGCATTTGAAGAAGCTATTAAAAATGCTGACTTAACGTATAATCAGGTATCTAGTTCTCAAACCGCTTTCGTATCAGCCAGTACTTTGGGTGGAATGTGCCATACAAATGAACTTTATAGTGATGCCACTAACGTTGAGGGCGAGCCAACCCCTTTTGTGGATCGCTATTCTACCCAGGCCCACAGTAAAATAATTGCACATAAATTCGGTATCAAGGGCATTATATCTACTTTTAACACGGCTTGCTCTTCATCAGCAAATGCTATTATATTTGGTACACGTTTAATAAAATCAGGCAGGGCAACACGTGTTATTGTTGGTGGAGTAGATAGTCTTGGAAAATTTACTGTGAATGGATTTAATTCATTGGGAATTCTTTCAAGCCAACCATGTAAGCCTTTCGATAAAAACCGCGATGGACTAACTCTTGGTGAAGGCGCTGCCTATCTTATTTTAGAAAATGAAGAAGCTGCAAAATCAAAGTTTAAATTGGCTATGGTTTCTGGATATGGAAATGCAAATGATGCATTTCATGCTTCGGCTATTTCTGAAAATGCCACAGGGCCAACTAAGTCAATGAACACAGCTATCCAAACGGCCAACTTAAAACCCGAAGAAATTAGCCTTATTAACGCTCATGGCACCGGCACCGAAAACAACGACCGCTCAGAACTCAAAGCACTTCAGAATGTTTTTAATGGCTTCCCTCCTTTTATTTCTACAAAAGGATATACTGGCCATACGCTAGGGGCTGCTGGCGCTATTGAAGCTGTTTTTAGTATTTTAAGTTTACTTGAAAACGAGATATACGCAAGTTTAAATGTAGGAAAACCCATTGAAGAATTTAATGTACTTCCCAATACAAACTTGCTAACAAGTTTCGAAATAAAGCACGTAATGTCAAACTCATTTGGGTTTGCGGGTAATTGTTCTTCATTAATTTTTAGTGAGGCATGATGCATATTATAGACATATCATGTATTTCTCCGCAAAACACCTACCAAGGCAATGACTTTTCGGGTGAAATCATTTCACATGAAGGCCATCATTATTTAGCTAAAGAACCCGATTATAAAAGCTTTATTTCAAGGGGGGCCTTGAGGCGAATGGGCAAGGCATCGCGATTAGGAATTGGGGCAGGACATCCGTTAATTCAACGGCACCCAAATATTGATGGTATTATTATTAGTACTGGAAATGGTGGTTTGGGAGAATGTGTTCAGTTTTTAAATCAAATTATTACATACGATGAGGGAACACTCACACCAACGCATTTTGTGAATAGCACGGCCAATTCGATTTCTGGGAGTTTGGCTTTATCCAGTAAAAACATAGGCTATAACGCTACCCATGTAGGTCAAGGGTTTGGATTTGAATCTGCTTTATTAGATGCATTGATGCATATTGAAGAAGGGGATTTACACTCTTTCCTAGTGGGAAATGTAGATGAAATTTCGGAGTATAATAGCAACTTAGAACGCCATAGAGGTTCGTTTAAAGCAGAAGAAACTACTTCTTCTACCCTACTTAAATCAACCACAAAAGGAACCGTTTCAGGCGAAGGCTCTGCCATGTTTATTATGAGCAAGAACCCGCATAACAAACTCGCAAGTGTAATAGATGTTGGGATGATGCTCTCATCCAATGCCCAAGAAGTAGAGAAGGAATTGCTAGATTTTTTGGCTAAAAACCAACTCCAACCTAATGCTATTGATACGCTTATAGTAGGATTTAACGGAGATGGTGAAGGCGATAAATTTTACCTCCAACTAATCAAAAATAATTTCAATACACAAACCATACTCACCTTTAAAAATTTAGTAGGGGATTACCCAACAGCTAGTGGCTTTGCCCTTTGGATGGCTGTACAAACCGGCCCTATACCAAATGCTGCTATTTATAGAAAAGGCACAAGTAGATCAAAAATAACGCTCATTTATAATCATTATCAAAATTTACAACATGGGTTTATTTTGGTTGAAAGATCCTAATTATAAACCTACAAAATTATCCTGCTTATGCTATTTTATTAACCTGGCGGACGTATTTTAGGATTATCAAATAAATAAAACGTCATTCCTGCGGAGGCAGGAATCTCTAAATCAAGTTTTTTAAAAGATTAAAATCCTAATTAATATTCGCCACTTTAATAATTAGTTGCCCAAAGATGAATGTTAGTTAATGTATTATTATCTTCTTTTTTCAAACTTAATTAATAATTTTCTAAATTTGACTCATTATTAACCTATCAAAATCTATATGAAAAATATAATTACTATTGCAATCATTGCTCTTTTTACCACAGGCGCAGTTGCCCAATCTTACCTCACTCAAGTAAAACCAGCAGGCAGCAAGGTTTGGGGCTATGCCAATGAAAAAGGCGAAATAATCATCCCTGCCAAATACAAAAAATGCTTTTACTTTTCAGAAGGATTAGCGGTTGTTTATGAAAACAAAAAATATATTTTTATTAAACCAGATGGCTCAATATTAAATACTAAGGTAAAAGATTTTAGATTGGCCAACGCATCATTTTTTGGTTTACAAGGCTTTTCGGATGGAATGGTTCAGGTGAAAGTAAAAGAAAAATGGGGCTATTTAAATACAGAAGGAGAATTAGCTATTGAAGCAAAATATGAAGCAACATCGCCCTTTAACAATGGATTTGCAACGGCAAAAAAAGGAACTGGGTTTTACGTGATTGATAAAGAAGGGAACGAAACCAAGGTTGATGTTTTGGAGATAAAAGCGTTAAAACAATTTACCGAAGGAATGGCTGTATTTAATAGTTTAGATGGGAAAACTGGATTTGTTAATACTGATGGAAAAGTAGTAATTGAGCCTAAATTTTTAAGCACAGGCTATTTTAAAAACGGTGTGGCTTGGGCAAAAAACGAGTACAAACAACTAGGCTATATTAACACAAAAGGAGAATGGGCAATTGAGCCAAAGTTTATGGCGGGCAAAGACTTTGATAAAATTAGTGGATTGGCCAGAGTTAAATACAAAGACCAATGGGCTTATGTTACTATGGATGGCGAAATCATCTATGTGGATACTGATACTTGGGGTGATTTTTATAATGGTTTAGCCAAAGGCCGAAAAAACGGAAAGCTTGGTTTTTTTGATAAAACTGGCAATTTTGTTATAGAACCACAATTTGAAGGTGTTCGTAATTTTAGAAACGGTTTTGCTGCTGCCAAACTGAATGGCAAATGGGGAATGATTAATACTGTTGGCGAATGGGTAATTCAACCCAATTTTATTGGAATCAGAGATATGGAATTAATGCCATAAATATTTGGCTAAACACCTAAAAAGCTCCTTTTTATTGATTTTAAAAGGAGCTTTTAGTTTTTAATTCTATAGGTTCCTATGGCAACATACATGTTAAAATAGTATGACTCACTCCTATCGGAAATTTTTCTTCAACTACTTTTAAACCAGCATTCTCTACCAAGTTTATAAAGCGTTTAATGCCATACATTTTACTATTTCCGTTGGCTATAGCGGTAAAATAAACCGATGTAGCGGCAAGCGAAAACGTTGCGGCCGGATAATCTTGATTATCCCAAAAAGTTTCCATAATAAACAGCTTAGTTTTGGGGTTCATAGCTTTGGCTGCATGTTTTAAAATAGTTGCAATTTCTTCTTCAGAAAAGCAATCTAAAAACTGGCTCATCCATATAGCATCAGCTTTGGGAAACGGCTTATCTGGAAACAACATATTTAACGGAAAGAAATCAATTCTATCTTCTAATTTATGCATTTCAATATTACGAGTTGCCAAGCCAATCTGGCCAGGCAAATCAACAATAGTTACCTTTACATCAGCATCATAGGCACAACATTTAATAGAGAATTTGCCTGTATTACCGCCAACATCTAAAAATCGTTTGGGTTTATCGGCAAAAATTAGAGGTAATGCCTCAGGAAAAGAATCGCTAGAATAATAATGATCAAAATTAAGCCAAGACTTCTGCTCTTTTGGGGGAAATTCTGACAAGCCTTCATACAAGGTTGACCAATCGCCAATTTCTTTTAAGCCTGCAGGTTTTCCCTCGTCAATAGCTTCTTCTAAGTGAAACAACCCTTTGTAACACACATCGTGCGTAAAGTCCATATTTACTTTAGTCAGCTCATCCGAGTCTAAAAAATAACCTGTTTTTGTAAGTGTATATACTTCCCCTTCGTGGCGATCAACAACTCCAGCCGTTGAAGCCAATTCAAGCAAAATACGCAACCCATATTCTGAAACGCCAAGTTCTGCATGCAGGGTGGCAATATCAGCTCCTTTTCGTCTTTTTTTACGAATAAATGTGAGCACTCCCTTGTCCCGTAAAATACGACTGACCTGAAAAACAAATGGCGCAAAAGCTATTTTTTGGGCTTCATATTTAGCGTCAATCACGCCTAGTTCTTTTTTCAACATGTTACTCTAGTTTATACTACTATACCTTTACTTTAGCCATCTCCACAACATTCCATCAATTGATTTTAGCGAACCAAGAAAAGTGGCAATCCAATAATTTCTTACACCAAAACCTCTTGGTGTACCATATACTCTTTTCAAGAATAATGCTTCACCTGAAGTTAGATCAAAAAAGACTAACCAATAAGAACCTGTTGAGGTGTTTTTATTAAACGACTCTACATACATTACAACTCCAATACCATCAAGCCCGGTAGAAGCATATTTTTTTACATCATTTATTATAATGTCAGAACCAATCTTATGTATTTTATCTTGCACAAGATTATCTGGATTAATTTCACTGTTATATTCATTTGAAAAATCAATATTTATTACAATATCATGCTTATGAAAATATCTTTTAACATCATATTTATCTGGCTCAGTACGAACAAAATTATTCCATGCGGGTATATAGCTAGATGCCAGGTGATAAGGATTTGTAAATGCTAAGTGATCAACTAATCTCCCTTGGGTAAAATCAAGGCCTAACCAAGTAACTTTATCAGTTTTATATTTTTTAGCAGGAAACGTTTGAGCAGGCAATAAAAAAGGCATAAAAACCAACGCGAAAAATACTAATAAAATCTTCATTATTTTGTTACTTTTGTGCTCGCAAGAATAGTAAAAGTTAGGTAAAATATCTTCCTAATATTCAATTAATCTTAAAGCATTTCATAAAAAAGTTTTAACCTAACTCCAACGTGAACCGTATTAAAAAAATTCTTTTACTAGTAGGCTTACTATTCGTGGCATTTTCGATTTGGTTTGCTAAAAGAGTTATCTATACTCAACCAGAAATTCGCCCTTCTACTATTGTTGAAAATGATTTAATTGCAATTTCCCCTACACACTTTACCCTCAACAATAGTTGGCTAAGGTTAAATAAAAATGGCAACTGGGAGTGCTACATAGAGGGGAATGGCTATGAAAGAGGTAGAACTCTTGGTATTTTACAAAAACAATTAGGCGAGCAACAAGAAGAAATATTTTTAAATGAAATTGATTCAAAAGTCCCCTCTTGGTTTTATAAAAAGCTTTTAACTCTTGGCATCTCTTGGTTTAATCGCGATTTAGACCAATACATACCGCAGGAGTACAGAGAGGAAATTTTCGGTATTTCAGAATTTTTTAGTGATAAATTTGATAACATAGGACCCAAATACAATCGAATTATAAACTACCATGCAGCACACGATATTGGCCATGCCGTACAAAACATGCACTTAGTTGGATGCACGGCATTGGGGGTATGGAAGTTCGATTCAACCAATCAACAAATGATCGTGGGTCGTAATTTCGATTTCTATTTCGGAGATGAATTTGCAAAAAACAAAATAGTTCTTTTTAGCAACCCAACAAATGGGTTTAAATCTATATCGGTAACATGGCCAAGTTTTATTGGCGTGGTATCTGGCATAAACGAAAAAGGGCTTGGTATTACATTAAATTCAGATAAATCTGAAATACCATCAGAATCGGGCACGCCTGTATCTATAATTGCAAGAGACATTCTACAATATGCATCTACTATTGAAGAAGCCATCAATATTGCTAACTCATATAAATCGTTTGTTTCAGAATCATTTACTATATCATCTGCCATTGATAAAAAAGTAGTAGTAATTGAAAAAACACCCGATACCACAGGGGTTTATGCACCAAACTCGGATACGATTGTTGTTACCAACCATTTTCAAAGCGATGAGCTTAAAAATTTACCGTTAAATATTGCCCATAAAAAAACGTCAGAATCGGTTAGAAGATTTAACAGAACAGCTGAACTAGTTAACACAAGTGCTACGTTAACATATAAAAGTGTTGCCACCATTTTAAGGGATAAAAAAGGGTATGGAAATACCAAAATTGGGTTTGGTAACCCTTTAGCAATTAATCAGTTAATTGCTCACCATGCCGTAATTTTTGATAACGTAGAAGAGCTAATTTGGGTATCTACGTATCCTTATCAAATTAATAAATTTAGTGCGTATTCGCTCAAATATTTTGCTAATTTAGAATCTTCAAAGGTTGAGTTTCCCATAACCATAGACTCGTTAGAAATTGCAGCAGACCCTTTTTTATACTCTGAAGATTTTAAAAACTTTGAACGGTTTAAAGAAATTAGGAAAATTGTAGTTAACGCAACTTCCTCTTCCAAAAAGTTAGACGATCCATTATTAGAAGAATTTGCTTTAACCAACCCTAATTACTACGAAACCTACAGGCTACTCGGAAATTATTTTATGGCTAATGAGGAGGCTAGTAAAGCCATTAGCAATTATAAAATGGCCTTATCATTGGATATCGCCTACCAAGAAGATAGCCTATTTATTGAATCTCAGTTACGTAAAATTAGAGGTAATGATTAGAGGATTAGGAACAGATCTTGTTGAGGTTAGCCGAATGGCATTAAAAATAAAAAAAAATGAATTTTTAATGTTAGTTTTCTCTTCAAGTGAAATAAGTTATTGCGAAGCAAAAAATAGCTCAGCACAACACTTTGCAGCTAGGTTTGCTGCAAAAGAAGCGTATATGAAAGCTGTGGGCACTGGCTGGAGTAATAAAGCTAACTTTAAGGAAATTGAAATTACAAACAAAACAGATGGAGCACCAATAATGACTTTATATGGAGAAACCTTAGCCTATTTTATCCAATCAAAATTTAAACATATTATTGTGTCGCTAACTCATACAGAAAGTATGGCAAGTGCTACTGTAATAATAACTGCTTAAGTAAATGTGGAGTAACGAGGATAAGTTGGATTTTAAAACCAAAGAAGAAATAGAAACTGCACAAGAAACTGCACTTCAAAAGCAAATAAGGTACTTGTATGCCAATTCTCCTTTTTATAAAAAGTTATTTGATGATCATGCAATTAACCCCAACTCTATAAAAACGATTAATGATTTAACTAAAATTCCTACTACTTCTAAAAATGATTTGGATAGACATAATGGCGATTTTCTATGTGTTCCTAAGCAAAGTATTGTAGAATATGTTACAACATCGGGCACATTGGGTAGCCCTATTACAATTGCCCTTACTAAAAACGATTTAGATAGGTTAGCCTATAATGAAAAACGATCATTAGAAATTGCTGGAATTACAGATAATGATACCATACAAATAACTACAACTCTTGATAAAATGTTTATGGCTGGTATGGCTTATTACACAGGAGCTGTTTTACTTGGAGCAACTGTAATTCGGTCAGGTATTGGCAGTCCGGCTCCTCAATGGAAAACGATAGATAGATTTAAACCGACTGTTGCTATTGCAGTGCCCTCATTTTTATACAAACTTGCTAGTTTTGGACTTGCCAATAACATAACTCCAAATACAACCTCTTTAAAAAAAGCCATTTGCATAGGAGAACCCATTCGGAATAATGATTTTACATTCAATAAACTGCATCAAAAAATAAGTGATAAATGGGATATTCAACTACATTCTACGTATGCATCAACCGAAATGATGACTGCTTTTACAGAATGTGATGCACAAAAGGGCGGACATCAAATTCCTGAACTCATTATACTTGAAATTTTAGATAAAGATGGATTACCCGTTGCTGATGGTGAGATTGGAGAAGTAACTGTTACCCCTTTAGGAATTGAAGGAACTCCTGTTTTAAGGTATAAAACAGGCGATTTATCGCGCGCTTATTTAGCAAAATGTAGTTGCGGCCGAAACACACTTAGGCTAGGACCTATAGAAGGCAGAAAAAACCAAATGATTAAGCTTAAAGGCACTACAGTATTCCCTCAAAGTTTAGAAGAAGTTCTTCAATCATTTGACAGCATTGAACATTATGTTATCGAAATATCCAACTCTACGTTAGACACCGATAATATACGTGTTTATTTATCTGATATTTTGAGTGACGAATTTGAAAAAACCATTCAAAAACATTTTGTAGATGCCATAAGAGTTACGCCCGAAATTAAAAGGATTTCTAACTCGCTATTATTGAGCATGTTGCATCCTGAAGGAGCTAGAAAGCCTAAAAAAATAATTGACATTAGAGAGTTAACTATCCATGAGTAAGATAAAATCAGCATACGATGTTGTAATAATTGGTTCCGGTTTAGGTGGGCTAATAACAGGTTTAATTTTAAGCAGAGAAGGGAGAAAAGTATGTATTCTTGAAAAGAATGCCCAAATAGGTGGCACATTGCAAACCTTTTTTTTTAATAAAACAAAGTTTGATACAGGCGTACATTATATAGGTGGGCTCGAACCAGGCCAACCACTCTACCCCTATTTTAAGTATTTGGGATTGATGGAGGAGCTAAATCTTGAAAAAATGGAAGTAGATGGGTTTGATCTTATTTCATTTAACGATGACCCAAATGAATACCCAATTGCGCAAGGATATGAGAATTTTAAAATTCAATTATTAAAATTCTTCCCAAACGAAGAAAAAGGACTTGATGAATACATAAGAAGAATTAAGGAAGTATGTAATTCATTTTCATATTATTATATTGATACTAATACCAATATAGAAGCTGAAGTAGAGCACTTTTACCAAGGGGCCAAAGAGGTGATAAATGAATGTACCCAAGATAAAAAATTACGTGCAGTGCTATCAGCTAACAACCTGCTTTATGCTGGCGAAGGCGAAAAAGCCCCCTTCTACATTCACGCCCTAATTATAAACTCCTATATAGAGAGCTCATTTCGAGTGCTTGGTGGCGGCAGCAAAATTGGCAATGCCTTGGCCAAGCAAATTAAAGCATTGGGAGGTCAAATTTTACGAAATAAAGAGGTAGTTCGATTAAATAGAATTGATAACAAAATTGAAAGTGCTTCGTTAAAAAATGGGGAAATAATCAAAGGAAAAATGTTTATTTCTAACATTCACCCTACCCAAACTTTTAACTTAATGGATACTACGGGTATTCGAAAATCATACTTAAACAGAGTACTAAATTTAGAGAATACCGCTTCTGCTTTTGTGTTATATATAACGCTAAAACCCAAAACGGTTACCTATAAAAAGGTTAATAAATACCACATCAACTCTCCAGATATTTGGAACTTAACCAATTATAAACCAGAAGATTGGGGCAAGGACTTTGCCCTCTATTATAATGAATCGCCTAAGGACCCTGCGTATGCAAAGAGCTTAATAATTATAACTTATATGCGGGTAGAAGAAATTGAGAAATGGGCAAACACGTTTAATACAACTACAGAATTAAGCGAAAGGGATAAGGAATATCAAGAATTTAAAGAGGGTAAGGCGCAACTTTTATTAGATCAGGTAAACATTAAAATACCGAATATAAGAGAAAAAATGAGTGGGTATAATACCTCTACTCCGCTTACATTACGCGATTATGTGGGTGCAGATGGCAGCTTATACGGTATTAAACGAGATTACAACTCGCCACTTAAATCGTACATTAATACACGAACCAAGGTACCAAATTTATTATTAACAGGCCAAAATATAGTTATGCACGGTGTGCTTGGCGTAACTATAGGTGCCATGGTTACTTGCAGCGAAATTTTAGGAAAAGAGTACTTGAAAAATAAAATTAAAGGACACACCAACTAGGGAGCTAATCAACCGACAACTCTTTATATTCTTTCAATAAAATTTGTTTAATCATTTTTCCAATAACGGCCCTCGTTCCGGAATAACCGTAAAATGCACTAGAGTTAGCTTTTTGCCATTCCGTATCAAAAATTAGTTTATTATTTTCAATTTCAGTTATAACAATTCTCCCTTTTCTCTTACCCATATTTTTTTCAACAACGGACAAAGTAAAAAGGTATTTTGCTTCTGCCTTTGCATCTGCTACTATAAGGTTTGTTTTACCAATAATATAACTGTTTAAAGACTCAATAGCATTTTCACCATTTACGTTTACTTCTCCACTTGTTTCTTCAAATTCAAAAAACACCTTATCTGAGGGTTTAATTTGAGAAAATGCAGAAATGTTAAGTAATAGTAATAAGGTAATCGAAAAAATAATTTTCATATTAATTATGTTAGATAAAAACCAAAACTAAATCAACGATACATATTATTTGTATAAATTACACAAATAATTAATGAACATCCTTATTTTTGGTACACAACATTTTAACAAACACCTTCCTTTTATGAGCAAATTCATCGCTTTACTTATTTCTATAACCGCAGTCATCGCACTACTAACTAGCTTTACAACTAACTTTAAACAAAACCCAGGAATTGAAATACCTGAAAACATAGAAGCCATTTTTTCAAAGTCTTGTTTGGATTGCCATAGTGCAAACTCAAAAAATACCAAGGCAAAAATAAAACTCAAGCTAGATGAGTTAGGAAGCATGAAAACATCTAAATTAGTTTCTAAACTAAGTAAAATTGCCAAAGAAATTGAAAAAGGAGACATGCCAACCAAAAAATTTAGAGCAAAGTACCCTGAAAAAGTACCTACAGAGGCAGAGAATAAAATGCTAATTGACTGGGCTCG
>CAZQWZ010000001.1:37517-50187 GCA_964596935.1 uncultured Roseivirgaceae bacterium | reverse complement strand
CAAAATTATTAAAGGCTGCCCACTAACTAGTGAGTAGCCTTTTTTGTTTTGGCACATCTAAGGATTACAAACAAAATGTAGTGAAAATGCGTATATTTGGTTAATGGAATCCTATCAAGTTGATATATTAAACCCCAAAGCGGTAAAACTTTTAAAGAATCTTGCGGAATTAAAGCTTATCTCCTTATCTGACCCAACCACGAATCCTTTTTTAGTTGCAATAAACAAATTACGAAAGAATGCGGCATCTAATACCCCAACATTAGAAGACATCACAAAAGAAGTAGAGGAGGTAAGAGCTAATCGCCATGCCCAAAACAAAGCATAGAATTATTATTGATACCAATCTTTGGATTAGCTTTCTTTTAACTAAAGATTTTGCAAAGCTGGATAACCTTTTTAGAAAAAAGAATTTAACCCTGCTTTTTAGTCAAAAACTTTTGGATGAAATTACAGAAGTAGCTCAAAGGCCAAAATTTGAAAAATACTTTTCTGCAATTAGTGTTAAAGATTTATTCTATAAAATCAGAACAGTATCAGAAATTATAACTGTAAGTTCTAAAATTGATCTATGTCGTGATGAAAAGGATAATTTCCTGTTGGAATTGGCAAATGATGGTAAAGCCACACATTTAATCACAGGTGATAAAGACTTATTGGTGCTAGAGAAATTGAACTCAACAAAAATTTTAACAATGGCCGATTATTTTGCTAGAAAATAAGCAGAAAAAGCAGAATCTGATACCCTGCCAAAGTTTAGAACTTTGACAAAGGTTGATTTACTATTACTTTTAACACAATGAGTAGATTTAGAAAAATAGGACCAGGAGCCATTGTGGCTGCTGCCTTTATTGGGCCAGGTACGGTTACAACCGCAACCATTTCGGGAGCTAGCTATGGGTTTACTTTATTGTGGGCTATTCTCTTTTCCATTTTTGCCACGTACATTTTGCAAGAAATGAGCGCAAGACTTGGGCTTATTGCCCAAATTGGTGTAGGAGAAGCCATTCGAGTAAAATTGAATAAAGGCATCGTTAAAGTATTGGTAACTGTATTAGTAGTCTCAGCTACTTTAGTAGGCAATGCAGCTTATGAAGCAGGCAATATTTCGGGCGCGGCTCTGGGAGTAAAAATTGATAATTGGGCAGTGTTTGGGTATGCAATTAACCCTGCGATTTTACTTATAGGTGCTGTAGCCGCAGCGGTGCTTTATACGGGCACTTACAAACTAATCGAGCGATCGTTAATAGCCATGGTGGCTATAATGGGTGTTGTTTTTATAGTCTCAGCGCTAGTTTTAACACCTAACTATTCGGAAGTACTAAAAGGCTTATTCATCCCAACCATTCCTAAAGGCGGCTTATTTATGATTATTGGTTTAATTGGAACAACCGTAGTGCCTTATAATATCTTTTTGCACGCTTCCTTTGTTAAAAATAAATGGAGCAACCCTAAAGAGTTAAGCACTTCGAAAGCAGATACATTTTATTCGATTTTGATTGGAGGTATTATCACAATGAGCATTCTCATAGCTTCGGCTGTGGTAAATCAGCATAGCGAAAACTCAATATCGAATATATCTGATATGTCGAATCAACTGGAGCCATTATTGGGAAGTTGGGCAACTGCATTTATGTCAATCGGTTTTTTAGCAGCAGGACTTTCATCAGCTATAACTGCTCCTTTGGCAGCAGCTTTTGTTTCCTCAGAGCTTTTTGGTTGGGGCAATTCTATGAAATCGACTAAATTTAGATTGGTGTGGATATTTATTTTATTGATAGGCATTGTTTTTTCATTACTTGGCTTTAAGCCAACAGGTATTATTTTATTTGCTCAAGTGGCCAATGGGTTGCTACTTCCTATTATTGCTTCTTTCTTGCTTTGGGTAATGAACGATAAAAGGTTGTTAGGTGAATATGTGAATACACGAGTCGCCAATATTTTGGGTGGAATTATTATTTTGATAACAGTAGTTTTAGGTTTAAAGGGGATTATTACTGCATTTTAGTCATCGGGTGGCTTGTCTATTAAGTTTTGATTGATGGTAAAGCTGATTTTTTAAACACCCCTATCAATTTAACTGAAGTATTTTATATTTTACCCGTTTTATTACTTTATAGTGGCTAAGATATCTCCGCTTTGCTACGATATGACCTGCGAGAAAGAGCGGAGGGTTTAGCACAGAATCCTACTCGAAGTGTCATACCGTAATGTAATGGATGTATCTTAATCATGGAGAATTTATAGAACTTTAGCGGAAGTCATCTTTCATTAAAATCGTATAATTTTTTTGCAAGATTTATTCTCTATTTTACTCTGATTACAGTAATTTTAATTGAAGAGTCACCCGATTACTGCTTAAACTTTCGTGTATCTTAGAGCCTCAGCACCCATGCCTTGCTGGTAGGCAGGTTTGTGGCTAAGTTTAAAATAATGAACGACCTTCCTATTGATATTAATTGTGATATGGGCGAAAGTATTGGAGACCTAATAATTGGTCAGGATGAAAAGCTGATGCCCTTTATTACTTCTTGCAATATCGCTTGTGGGTATCATGGTGGAGATGATTTCCACATGAAGAAAACAATTGAACTTGCATTAAAGCATAATGTTCGAATTGGGGCACACCCATCATATCCTGATTTGGAGGGGTTTGGCCGTAGAAAAATGAGTTTTAAGAAAGAGGAATTGAAGACACTTATAGCAACTCAAATTTCAAAGCTTCAAATTATGGTGGAAAACCTAGGAGGCACTCTTAGTTATGTGAAACCTCACGGAGCTTTGTATAATAAAGCATCTATTGATAGAGGGGAATCCGCAGCAATTATTGCAGCAATACAATCTATAGATTCGAATTTAGCTTTTATGGGGTTGGCTAATAGTAAAATGGAAAGTGCAGCCAATGATAGAGGAATTGAATTTATTGCAGAAGCTTTCTGCGATCGTGGATATGAGTTGGATGGAACACTGATGTTAAGGAGTAAAAAAGGTGCCGTATTTAGCAAGGTAGATGAAGCTATAAGCCAAGTTAAATCAATCGTATTTAACAAAAATGTAACTGTAGGTTTAGATAAAAAACTTTTAATAAATGCAGATAGTTTGTGCATTCATGGAGATAACCCAATGGCGTTAGAATTTGTAATAGCGATTCAACAAATGTTTAATAATTTATCTGATGAAAATTAGTTTTCATCCACTCGGAGATGAAGCCATGCTCATTAATTTTGAGCAAAAGATAGATGGGTTAATTAATGAGCAAGTTCATTCATTAGCTCGAAGCATTGAGTTGTCAAACTTTCCTTTTATCAACTATATTACGCCAGCCTATTGCTCTTTAACCATTGTATTTAATAAATCACAGATAGGTTATGCTGAATTAGAAAAGAGAATCATTGCCTTAGAGGACAAATTAGAAAAGCCTGCAGATTCGATTACTCGCAAACTGTATATTCCTGTTTGCTACCATCGAAGTTTCGCATTAGACTTAAATGAAGTTATCAACCAAACAGGCCTTTCAGCTTCTGAAATAGTTGAAAATCATACATCAATACCCTTTAAAGTATATATGCTTGGCTTCTTGCCGGGGTTTCCTTACTTAGGAAAACTACCAATAGAAATGGAGTGTTGCCGCAAAGCAAACCCAAGATTGGATGTGCCCAAAGGAGCCGTTGGGTTGGCTGGTTTACAAACAGGGATTTACCCTAGAGCATCGCCAGGCGGTTGGCAAATAATTGGCAATACACCCATTGATTTATTTAGTACAGATAGGAGCCAACCTTTTTTGTTTCAAGCAGGAGATGATGTGCAATTTTATTCAATCTCAAAAAGTAAGCACCAGTTGATTGCAAAAGAGCAGAACCAAGGAATTTTTAATTGGAGTAACGTCTATGACTAGCCTCCTAAAACTAAAATTTATTAAAACTGGTTTGTTAACATTAGTAGTTGATAATAGCAGAATGGGTTATCAAAAATTTGGTGTACCAGTAGGCGGAGCAATGGATGTTGATTCAGCCAATAAAGCCAACGAGTTAGTTGGCAATGAGACCCAAAGTTCTTTGTTAGAAATTAATATGATGGGCCCTAAAATTCAATTTAAAAACAATTGCCAAATTGCCATTACGGGTGCTAATATTTCACCTATCATAAATAATGAGCCCATAAAAATGTATGAAACCCTGAGCATTTCAAAGGGTACTATTCTTCAATTTGGCAATCTCGTTAATGGAACCAGGGCATATTTAGCTATACGAGGCAAATGGAAAGTTAAAGATTGGATGGATGAAGAATCTCCTCGAGTGGTTTCTTCAATCAATAGTTTAAACAGTATTAAAATTACTCCGTTTGGTAATTTTGTGCCTGTTAGGGAAAGCGACAAAATAGACTTTGAGCACAGTAATGTGGTGATTAAGGTTATTAAGGGCCCAGAATTTGATTGGTTAGATAACAAAGTAAAAAGCGTATTACTAAAAACCACATTTTATCTCTTGCCAGCTTCCAACCGTATGGGCTATCGATTATCTCCTAATTTGCCAACGATAGGTAAAAGCATCATTTCCTCTGGAGTGGTTCCAGGAACTTTGCAAATTACGGAGGATGGCTACCCTATTTTGCTTATGCAAGATGCTCCTGCCACAGGTGGCTACACACGAGTTCTCAATGTAATTAGTAATGATATGCCAAAGCTAGGGCAGCTAAAGGCTGGTGATTCTTTAAGGTTCGAGTTTGTAAACCAACCTATTATATAATTTAAAAACCCAAGATTATCGTCATTATCGAGCGTAAGACTCGGTAATCTCTGGGCTCAACCGAGCCCATTGAGTAACGGGGTTGAAAAAACTTTCTAAAATTTGCAATGATTCATTCCAAAGTTAATTTTCTCTTCATTTTTGTCTTAACACAAAAAGAAGCAAAAAAGTCAAGAAAATTTAATGCTCCTTCCCCATTTCCTGCGCGCACCTCTCTAAATTTTCGTCCTGCCCACCTGCTCGTAGAAAAAGTACTTGTAATAATTTTTTGTAAATACCTGTTATCAAAATAGATAGTTTGAACTGGCTCATTGATGGTCTGAAAAATCATGAAAAGGGTTCTTAGAGGGGAACTATGGTTTTGACGTAAAAAGAGCTTTTGCATACTTACCTTACCCAATTGATTCGTATCTTCAAGCTTCAATAAAAAGAATAATTTAGTAGTTATGAAACATCTTAAAAAAGCAATTATACTAACCCTATTTGGCTTATTATCTAGCCAGTTTTTAATAGCCCAAGCCAATTTAAAAGAAATTGAAAAGTATATTAATCAAGCACAAGTTGATTGGGAAGTACCCGGAATGGCGGTTGCCATTGTAAAAGATGGCAAAATAATTTACGCTAAGGGGTTTGGCATATTAGAAGAAGGCAAAAAGCAAAAAGTGGATGCTCAATCTATGTTTGCAATTGCCTCAAATACAAAAGCATTTATATCTGCATCCTTGGCTCATTTGGTATGGGAAGAAAAAATTAATTGGAACGATAAAGTGGTAAGTTTCTTGCCTTATTTTGAGCTTTATGATAATTACACTACTAACGAAACTACACTAAAAGATATTCTTTCTCATAGAACAGGCCTTGGCACTTTTAGCGGAGATGTTATTTGGTATAAATCTGAGTATTCTGCCGAAGAAGTTATAAAACATATAAAATATGTGCCACAGGCCTATAGCTTTAGAGCTGGTTATGGCTATTCTAATCTTATGTTTATTGCCGCTGGCGAAGTAATTAATGCGATAACGGGTATGCCTTGGAATAAATTTATTGAAAGTCATATTTTTAAACCGTTGGATATGAGCAGGTCGATTACCTCGGTTAATGATTTTGCTGATTTGGGAAATGTTGCCAGCCCTCATAAAACAATTGGGGGTGAAATAACGCCTATTGCTTGGGTAAATTGGGATAATATGGGAGCTGCAGGCGGTATTATTTCGAGTGTGGAGGATATGAGTAAATGGATGATTTTGCAAATGAATAATGGCGTAAATGGAGCTGATACATTATTTTCTCCTGCTACTCAATTAGATATGTGGACACCCCAAAACAGTTTTAAGGTAAGTGCTAATTCAAGTAAAAATATACCAAGTAAACATTTTAGTGCTTATGGCTTAGGTTGGAGTATTTGGGATTATAAAGGCAATAAAGTAATTAGCCATGGTGGAGGTTACGATGGCATGTACTCAAGAGTTACCATGATTCCTGAACAGAATTTAGGTGTTGTGGTACTTACTAATTCTATGACGGGCATTACCAACCCAGTTACCATGAAAGCGATAGATAATATGTTAGGCACAGGTAACCGAGATTGGAGCAAAGAGGCTTTGCCTAGATCTAAAAAGTATGAAGATTATAAAATAAAACGTGTACAGAAAAGGATTGATGCTCAAGTAAAGGATTCGTCTCCATCGGTAAAAATGGAAGAGTTTGAGGGTAATTATTTTGATGAGTTTTTTGGAGAAGTAAAAATTGAACAGGTGAATAGCGAGCTTGTTATAAAGTTTGCAAATGCCCCTCATCTAAATGCAAGTTTATCGCATTGGCATTATAATACCTATAAGCTTAATTGGGATGAAGTGCATGCGTGGTTCGATTTTGGCACGTTGCAATTTATGCTAGATAATAATAACAAGGTAATAGGCATTGAATTTGATGTGCCTAATGATGATATATTCTTCGAAGAAATACATTTGAAGAAGGTAAAATTATAATATAGAATCAATCAATATAGTTATATAAAATATCAAGTTGAATTATAATTTTGTACAACATACTTTTGAACTACATTAAACATAAAGAGCATGGAAAATCAACATATTGCAAACGGATTAAATCAATTATTGGCTAATTATCAATTGTATTACCAAAACCTAAGAGGGTTTCATTGGAATATTCAAGGCAAGTATTTTTTCGAGTTGCATGTTAAGTTTGAAGAGTTGTATAACGATTCGGCTATTAAAATTGATGAAGTTGCAGAACGGCTTTTAACCATTGGTCATACGCCAATTCATACTTTTCAGGATTATTTAGATACTGCATCTATTGCTCCTGCCAAAGGAGTACATGATGGAGTTGTAGCGGTTAAAACCATAGTGGAAAACTTAACTGGCTTAGTAAATCAGCAAAAAGAACTAAGGTCAGAAGCTGAGGATAGTGGAGATTCAGCTACAGGAGATATGCTTGCAACCTTTGTTGAGGAACAAGAAAAAACGCTTTGGATGTATAATGCTTGGTTGAAATAAATTAAATAAAGCAGCAAATCTCAGCCTTGTGCTGGGCGTTGCTTCTTAAACTTTAAAATTGGCTATCGCATTTCTTACCGAACCATGTTTTAATAATAGTTTTTGAGCTTCCTCTTCACCAATCTCTAATTCATCAACTATCATTTTGGTGCCTCGGTTAACCAATTTTTTATTACTAAGCTGCATATCCACCATTTTATTACCCTTTACTCGGCCAAGCTTAATCATAAGTGTGGTAGAAATCATATTCAAAACCAACTTTTGACTGGTGCCACTTTTCATGCGAGTACTGCCTGTTACAAACTCAGGACCTACATTAAGCTCAATCGCAATATCTGCAGCTTTAGTCAATGGCGATCCTGGGTTGTTGGTGATTCCTGCCGTTAATAAACCGTGTTTTTTAGCATCTTCTAAGCCACCAATAACATACCTTGTGGTGCCCGAAGCGGCAATACCTACCAATGTATCTAGTTCGGTTGGGTTATATATTGATAGATCTTTCCACGCTTGATGAAAATCATCTTCCGCGTTTTCAACTGCAGTTCGAAGAGCAGTATCGCCACCAGCAATTAAGCCAATAACTTTACCCGCTTCCATTCCAAAAGTAGGCGGAATTTCAGAGGCATCTAAAACACCCAGTCGTCCACTTGTGCCTGCTCCAATGTAAAATAATCGTCCGCCTTTTTTAAAGTTTTTAATAAGGTGATCCACCAATTTTTCAATTTCAGGGATTATCTTTGATATGGCAAGAGGAACTTTTTGATCTTCTTTATTTATACTTTCAAGAAGCTCTTTGATTTCCATTTTTTCTAACGCATCATAATTAGATGCTGTTTCGGTAATTAATGGTAATCCTTGTTTTTGATTTGGCATACTATGAACAATTATATAGAAATAAATCTAGCCTCAAAAATAGGAACATTAATCACAATCAAAGAACTGTTTTAATTTTTAGAATCATGAAAAAAGTAACCTATAAAGTAATTGGGTTGATGTCAGGAACATCTTTGGATGGCTTAGATATGGCGTATTGCCACTTTCGTCATCACTTTGATTCTTGGAGTTTTGAACTGGTTCAAAGTAAAAGTGTTACATATTCTGCTAAATGGGAAGAAAAGCTAAAAACGGCCATTGATTTAAGTGCTGAACAAATACTTGAATTGAATTTAGAGTATGGAAAATACTTAGGAGATCAAGTAAAAGAATTTGTAAATACGTATGATTTAGAAGTTGACTTTATTGCGAGCCACGGGCATACCGTTTTTCATCAACCTGAAAAAGGACTAACCTATCAAATAGGCTCGGGGCAAGAAATGTCGATCGAGTCAAACCTAAAAGTAATCTGCGATTTTAGAAGAAAAGATGTAGCGTTTGGTGGGCAAGGTGCTCCACTGGTGCCTATTGGAGATTATTATTTGTTTGGCCAATATGTGGCTTGTTTAAATTTAGGAGGTATCGCCAATGTTTCGTTTCAAGCTAAAAATAAGAGTGTGGCTTTTGATATTGGCATGGCTAATATGTTGCTTAATTATTTGGCAAATAAAAAAGGTAAGGCTTATGATGATTCTGGTAGTATTGCTCGAAGTGGACAAATAAATCATCCTCTTTTAGATACCTTAAATGCACTCAAGTACTTCAATCTAGGGTATCCTAAATCGTTGGGCTACGAGTGGTTTTTATCTGAAGTATTACCCATTATTAACAGTAGCGATATTACCATCGAAGATAAAATGTGTACAGCAGTAGAGCACGAAGCCGTTCAAATTGGCAATGTGTTTAGAAAGGAATTTGATAAAATTGGCGAAGTATTAATTACTGGAGGCGGAGCCTTTAATTCATTTTTAATTGAACGAATAAAAGAGCACACACCATCTCAGTTTAAGATTATTGTGCCCGATGCAAAAACCATCGATTATAAAGAAGCCATCATTTTTGCATTTATGGGTGTTCTTAGAGATAGAGAAGAAATTAACTGCCTAAGCTCTGTTACAGGAGCTTTGCAAGATTCGTGTGGAGGAGAAGTTTTTTATCCTAGTTAATAAATTACGCCATATTTTGCCCTCTACCATCGTCATTATCGGGCGTAAGACCCGATAATCTCTAGCCTCTTCCGAGGCCTAAAAAAACAGAAATATTCAATTTTTATAACTCTATATTGTTGCAATACATTTAAGCTCAATAGCAATTGGAGTGGGCAAAGGCAGGGGTCTGCAAATATCTTGTTCAGTAAAATATTGAAATTCAAATTTTAATAGGATTATATAAATAAATATCATTTATATACCGAAAAAATAGTAATAAATCTTTGCTATTAATATATATATATATTGCTTCTTATAACTAAACCAAAACGTATGATGAGAAATTACTTAAACCTATTTTTACTTTACTAACCTTATCCCTTTTATCACATTATAGCTACTCACAAAGGAGTAAAACAAGTTTTATTGAGCCTGTTAACAGCAAAAGCAGTGTGTTAAATGGAGATAGAAAAGCTAAATTTGATAAAATTAAGCAACACAAAAATTATAAAAGTGTAAAACTCGTTAGTATAGGAGACTTGCCTGCGATAATTAAAAACAATGAGTTGTCGTTTACATTGCCAGGAAAAAGTGGGCGTATAACGGCTCTTGCAAAACGTGTTGAAGCTACTTCTAAAACAGAATACTTGTGGGAAGGTGAATTAACAAATGCAGAGGGTTATATGATGATAATGGCTAAAGAAGGGCGTGTTTTTGGTTATATTAATGTGGGCAAAGAAATGTTTGAAATACAAGATTTAGGAGATGGGCATAATATTTTAGTAGAAATTGACAGGCCACAATTAAAAAATAAGGTTTGTGCTGTTTCTAGCAAAGGCAAACCCATAGACATTGATGACCCAAAAGGAGGGTTTGGCAGAATGGTGACTACAACCCGAGAAAGGGTACGTGTGTTGATTTTATATAACCCTGATGCCGATAATGCAGTAGCCAATATAAACGATTATGCCAGCCTTGCCATGCAACAAACCAACAGTGCCTTAAATAATAGCGGTATAAGTGGCAACCTTACGTTTGTTTTAGCTGGAGTTGAGCCTTGGAGCCATACCTATGAGCCCACTAATATTACAAATGAGAAAAATGCATTAATAGCAAGTAGCCACGCTGAGTTAATAAGAGATCAGTTTGAAGCTGATGTGGTTGTTTTGTTAACAGATGGAAATTATGATGATTTTGGTGATAGTGTTATCGGTCCCATAAGGAGAGATGCTTATGCCATTGTGAAAGTTACAGCACCATCTGGGAGATATACGTTTGCCCACGAAGTTGGGCATTTATTTGGATGCCAACATGATGATGCTAGCGGTATTATTGCACGAGGACATAGCTTTAAAACAGGTTGGTGGCCTTTTAGAACAACCCGTAGAACTATATTGAATTTTGCGTATGCCGAAGACCCCAAAATCTTGCATTACTCTAATCCTGATGTTCGTTATTCTAATAAACCTACAGGCAAATCAGATAGAAATAATGCTAGACAGCTAAGAGAGCAGGCTGCTACTGTTGCCGCATTTAGGGCTACCACACCACCTTTTAGTGTATCTTTTACAAGTGGGCGTACCTTAATTGGAGAATATGATTATGGTAACCAAACCTACACGGTAAGCGCTAGTAATGGTACACAGCCATATACGTACAGGTGGTGCCTTTCTAGCGATGGGTTTAACTATAGCTGTGATGCTATAACATCAAATACCTCTAAAACCTATAATTTTGTAGCTGATGGCAATACTACTAGAATGATCAAAGTTACGGGCTATGATGCTGTAGGTAATTCTAGAGTAGAGTACTTACATATTTACATCGAACAACCAGATAATGGCGAGCCACTTAGTGTTGACGGTTCAGGTGGAGGCTTTGAATTTGAGGATAATAAATTAATTAATGAGGAAAATTCACTCATTGTTTTATACCCAAATCCTTCTAACAACCAAATTAATCTAAAGTTACAATCTACCAAAGAGCAAAGTATTATAGAGTACTCTATGGTTAATTTAAATGGTGAACAAGTTGTTTCAGGGCAATTTTTAAAAGAATCAACTAGCAACCAAAATCTTGAAATTGACGTTAGTAAAATACCACTTGGGCAGTATATATTACATGTGCAATCGGGTGCTATCAATGTAACAAAACATATAATTATTAATAAGTAGGGCTATGAAATACAGCATAAGTATAAGTTTGGTTGGTTTGCTTTTATTGGTTGGGGCATGTAAAGAAGAGCAAAGGGTTATCCCTGCTATTTATTGGGGTGAGATTACTGCATTAAAAAATGGAGAACCATGGAGGGGAGAAATTAGAGCTAACCCTAACAAACTTGAAGGTGATGGGTTTGATATTAGTGTTGATGTTTATGACGACAAGTCTATTAGAATAGAATTTTTATCTATTGTTAGAATCCCTTTATTGGAGCAGTATACCATTGTTGATACCTTATTATTTCCTGAAGGCATCATGGGAAAAAGCACTAGTGCTGGTTATGGATTATCACATGATGATGCACAAATTGCTTTTTATTATGTACTAGAAGAAGATGGTATTACAAATTACATAAATGTAACTTCTTATAACGAAGCAACTGGTGAAGTAAAGGGAGAGTTTGAAATTTCGTATTTACAAACACGTGCACAATCTGTGCCCGATACGGTACGGTTTACGGAGGGGTTATTTCATACAAGAATAGATACGATAGATAATTAGCTGTTAGCAACTATACTTTCATTCATTGTGTAATTAATTTATTGGTTTTCGATGCATTTTGTTTGTGTGCAATCGGGTGCAATTAACGTAACAAAACATATAATAATAAATAAGTAAGGCTATGAAATACAACATCTTTATAAGTTTGGTTGGTTTGCTTTTATTGGTTGGGGCATGTAAAGAAGAGCAAAGGGTTATCCCTGCTATTTATTGGGGTGAGATTACTGCATTAAAAAATGGAGAACCATGGAGGGGAGAAATTAGAGCTAACCCTAACAAACTTGAAGGTGATGGGTTTGATATTAGTGTTGATGTTTATGACGACAAGTCTATTAGAATAGAATTTTTATCTATTGTTAGAATCCCTTTATTGGAGCAGTATACCATTGTTGATACCTTATTATTTCCTGAAGGCATCATGGGAAAAAGCACTAGTGCTGGTTATGGATTATCACATGATGATGCACAAATTGCTTTTTATTATGTACTAGAAGAAGATGGTATTACAAATTACATAAATGTAACTTCTTATAACGAAGCAACTGGTGAAGTAAAGGGAGAGTTTGAAATTTCGTATTTACAAACACGTGCACAATCTGTGCCCGATACGGTACGGTTTACGGAGGGGTTATTTCATACAAGAATAGATACGATAGATAATTAG
>CAZQWZ010000001.1:9499-37417 GCA_964596935.1 uncultured Roseivirgaceae bacterium | reverse complement strand
TAGTTTTGTACCCTATATGAAAGAGTTTGAAGTGCTAACATTAAGCAATGGCATACGAGTTGTTTACAAGCAAGTAACTACCACTAAAATTGTGCATTGCGGTATTGCTGTTGATGTTGGTAGCAGAGATGAAAATTTTGAACAATTTGGGATTGCACATTTTTGGGAACACATGGCTTTTAAAGGCACATCTTCTCGTAAATCACACCATATTTTAAATAGTATTGATTCTGTTGGTGGCGAGCTTAACGCATACACCACCAAAGAGAAAATCTATTTTTACACTTCGGTATTAGATCGTTTTGTTGAAAAAGCATTTGATATTCTTTCAGATATTACGTTTTACTCCATTTTTCCTGAAAAGCAAATTGAGCGGGAGAGGCAAATTATTTTGGAAGAAATGGCCATGTATAATGATACGCCTGAAGATGCAATCCAAGATGATTTAGATGAACATATTTACAAAGGGCACCCTTTGGCTCATAATATTTTAGGCACCAATAAAACCATCAAATCATTTACTAAAAATCATTTTGATGATTTTTTAAAGACGACCATTGATACTTCTCGCATTGTTGTTTCGGTAGTTGGTAATTTGTCTCTAAAAAAGGTTAAAAGGCTTGCAGATAAATATTTAGCACCTGTGCCTAAGTATTCTAACCCTAAACGAATCATTACTCCTTTTACATTTTCTTCAAATGATATGGAGATAGAAAAACCGATTGTTCAAGCGCATGTGGGCATTGGTATTCCGGCATTTAAAATTACCGATGATAAGCGAGTGCCTATGGCTATGATATCTAATCTTTTAGGAGGCGCAAGTATGAACACTCGCTTAAATATGACATTAAGAGAAAAAATGGCTTGTGTTTATTCCATTGATGCGCATTATGCTGCTTATGCTGATTCAGGTCTTCTTTCAATTTTTTATGGTACCGAAAAAAAGAATTTGAACAAGAGTAAAAAAGCAGTTTTAAAAGAACTTAGTATAATGAATGATAAACTGCTTGGAACAATGCAGCTTCATAAGTTAAAAGAGCAAATGCTAGGCCAGTTAGCGATGGCCGAAGAAAGCTATGCAAGCTTAATGCTTGCTATGGCAAAGAGCTTACTAGATTTGGATACCATCCAGTCGATAGATGAAGTTTTTAAAGATATTGAGAACGTAACAGCAAAAGAAATTCAAGAAATTTCGAATGAGGTGTTTCAAAAAGATCAAATAAGTACACTAACATTTATACCCAAAGAGCATGGAGTTTATTAGTGATGAGCTGGCTAAGTATGTAGAAAATCATACCAAAGCAGAAACTAGTTTATTGAAAAAAATCAACAGAGAAACGCATCTTGAAGTACTTAGGCCAAGAATGCTATCGGGCCATTTGCAAGGTAGAGTACTAAGTATGCTTTCAAAAATGATTGCACCCAACGCTATTTTAGAAATAGGCACTTATACTGGGTATTCTGCTTTATGTTTAGCCGAAGGGTTAAAAAAAGACGGCAAGCTTATTACCATTGATAAAAATGAAGAGCTTGAAGCAAGGGCTAAATCTTATTTTGATGAAAGTGAATATACAGAACTAATTGATATTAGAATTGGAGATGCATTAGAAATAATACCAACACTTGATGAAAAATTTGAATTGGTTTTTATTGATGCTGACAAAACTAATTACCTAAATTATTTTAATCTTGTAATAGATAAATTACCCTCTGGTGCATTTATTATTGCAGATAATGTATTATGGTCGGGCAAGGTGGTACAACCTTTGGACACTGCTGATGACGATACCAAAGCACTCGTGAAGTTTAACGAAATAGTACAAAAAGACGATAGGGTTGAAAATGTTTTATTTCCCATTAGAGATGGGTTGATGATTATAAGAAAAATATGAGAATTTTAATAGCAGTTTTTTGTGTAATAGGTTTTGGTGCTTTTGCTCAAACACCTAAAGTGCCTTCGAAAATGAAGTTTGCAGGCATACAACTTAAATTTTCAGAAGGTGCAAGAAAGGAGGTACAAGAAAAAGTAAATGCATTAACAAAAAGCCCTAAACACTTTGCAATTAAAGCACGAATATCTGCTTCTTATTTTCCTATTGTAGAGCAAATTTTTGAAGAAGAAGGCCTGCCAGATGATTTTAAATATTTAGCAATCCACGAAAGTGGATTTGTATCAGATGCAGTATCAAGTTCAAATGCCGTAGGTTTTTGGCAGTTTAAGAAACTAACAGCCGAAGAAATGGGTCTTAGAGTAGATTCAAAGGTTGATGAAAGAATAAACATAGTTTCGGCAACTAGAGGTGCAGCCAATTACTTGCAACAGAATAATCTATACTTTAATAATTGGGTTCATGCACTTCAGGCGTATCAAATGGGTGCAGGTGGTGCTAAACGAGGTCTTTCCAAAATTGAATCAGGTGCTAAAACCATGCACATCACAAAAAAAACCTATTGGTATGTGTTAACCTTTTTAGCACATAAAATTGCTTTTGAAGAGGCAATAGAATTAGCTCGTAGTAGCGCACCCAAATTGTATATTTATACAAAAGGGGCAAATAAATCGTTAAAGGATATTGCTAAAAGTACTAACACATCTTTAGACTCACTAAAAAAATATAATAAGTGGCTAAAAACAAAGACTATTCCTGATGATAAAATGTATGCCGTTATTATTCCTCATTTTACCAGCATGCCTTTAACACCGGTTGATGTTAAAAAAGATACAACATTGATTGCACAATCTGGCACTAAGGAGGTTTTAGGAATAGAAGTACCACATACAAGGCCTGCAATAAAACAGCTTACCATTAATGGGTTGCCAGCAGTACTATCTAATACGGAGCTTACGATAGATGAATTAGCCACAAAGTTTGATATGGCCCCCACTGATTTTTCTTCGTATAATGATATTTTGCCTCATTACCACGTGCTAGCTAATCAGGTGTATTATTTAAAACGTAAAATGCCTAAAGCAAAAATTTATTACCATACCGTTAAGCAAAATGAAACGCTATGGTCTATTAGTCAGGCGTATGGTGTAAGGATGGATAAGATTAAAAAAATGAACAGAATGCCTGTTAATGAACACGATTTAGAGGAAGGGAGGGTGATTTGGCTCAAGAAAATGCGTCCTAAAAATCATCCTGTTGAGTACAAATAGTAATTGAGGTAATATTTGAGGGTATTCACCTTGCAATATTGATTCAATATTATATCTTTGGTAAAAATAGTATCTTAGTTTTATTATGAGCGAATTGGTTAATGTAATAGGGAAAGTGATGTTGGTCGATGACAACGATACTGATAATTTTATCAGTAGAAGAATTATCGAAATTACTAAATTTGCGGAAGATGTTATTGTTAAAAACTCAGGAAAAGGAGCACTAGACTATCTTGATGAGTTTAAGAATGACGCAGAAAATTTGCCAGATATTATATTTTTAGATATTAACATGCCTATTGTAGATGGGTTTGTGTTTTTATATGAATATGAAAAATTCGGAAACACAGTAAAAGATAAATGCCGAGTAATAATTCTTTCTAGTTCTGATAATAAACGTGATATTGATAAAATTGTAAATAACGATTATGTTATCAAATTTGTTACAAAACCATTAACAGAAAAAACCCTAGAAGAAATTCAACACCTAGAGTTTTAAGAAATTTTCACAACCTACAAGTGTAAAGTATTAAAAAAGTCATGCTGAATTTAGTTCAGCATTTTTTTGTATAAAAGATTCCGAAACATGTTCGGAATGAGATTTTTCAAAGCGATACTTTAATAATCAGGGTCTAAGCTTAATTTTTCTTGAAGTAATTTAATAGAAGGATACTTGTCTGCCAAGTGATCAAACTTCTCTTTATTCGTATATATCATCTTTTTAGATTCACTTTTTAGCTTTTCTAGCTCTAAGCGAATTTTGTCATTTTGGAGGGATTTGCGCAAATGAGAAAGCAGTTCAATACGAATTTTATCAAATGTGTTTTCTAATATCGAATTATGAATTTGGATAGTGACAACATTGTTGGTTAGAACGTATGCGTGCTTTAAAAATGCCACTTCTTGTTCGCTTCCATTCTGTTTTCTTATATCAATAAAACTTTGCCAAGCTTTTGCTAAATCTTCACCGGTATATGAATTAGACTTTTCCTTAATCTCTTTTTTTTCTTTAGATTTTACTTTGTCAAGTTCTTCTTTTTGGGCTAGGCGCGATTTTACTTCACCAATAGTGGGTATTCCAATGGTTTTCTTTTTTTTGCCAATTGATTCAGTTTTTACAACTGGTTCTTTTATTGACTCTGGTTTTACTTCTGCAATGGGTTTAGCAATAGCTGGGGTGGTGGTTGGTGCCTTTAAATTAGGCTCTATTACTTTTTTACATTGCTCTCCTCCAATTGAGCTAGATTAATAACGGAATTTAAATGGGTCAATTTCATTAAAGCAATTTCAACATGTAATCGTTGATTTTTTCTGCTTTTATATTCAAAATCACATCTTGATAATAAACTTAAACCATTCATTAAAAATGATAAAGAAGCTTTATTTGCTTGCTCTGCATATTTTGCTTGAACAGATTTCGGCACATCTAGCAGTACAGTAGTTGCGTTATCTTTGCACATCATCAAGTTTCTGAAGTGGTTGGCCAAGCCAACAATAAACTCGTGCCCATCAAATCCTTTTTGAAGGATTTCGTTATAGGTAAGCAATGCTTCTGATTGATTTTTCTGAATAAAGTTATTAGTTAAGCTAAAATATGTGTCATAATCAAGGATGTGTAAGTTGTTAACCGTATCCGCATAAGTAATGGCACCTTCGGATGAAAATGTTACAATTAAATCAAATAGTGAAAGAGCATCTCTTAATGCGCCATCCGATTTTTGGGCAATTAAATGTAGTGCTTCTTCTTCTGCATTAATTTTTTCGGAATCTGCAATTTTTTGCAGGTGTGTAGCAATATCTGCTACTTGAATCCTATTAAAATCATAAATCTGGCATCGCGATAATATGGTAGGAATCACCTTGTGTTTTTCGGTGGTTGCCAATATAAAAATAGCATAAGGAGGCGGTTCTTCTAATGTTTTAAGAAAAGCATTAAAAGCCTGCTGCGAAAGCATATGCACTTCATCTATTATATAAATTTTAAACTTACCCGATTGCGGAGGGTACCTAACTTGGTCAATCAGGTTTCTAATATCATCAACCGAGTTATTAGAAGCTGCATCAAGCTCAAAAATATTTAATGATAGGTCGATATCTTCACCTTCAGTATCATTAATCATTTTGGCAACTATCCGTGCACATGTTGTTTTACCTACTCCTCGTGGGCCGCAAAACAATAATGCTTGCGCTAAATGATTATTATCAATCGCATTCTGAAGCGTTGTGGTTATATGCTCTTGGCCAACTACTTCTTCAAAACCTTTGGGTCGATACTTACGTGCTGATACAACAAAATTTTCCATTGCCTCGAAGATAAGGAGAAGACATAAGATTTTTAGATTTTAGTTTTTTATTCTACCACGAATTTAATGGAAGATAACAAATAGAGTCCGAAGTCTCTGAATACCGAAGTAAAAAAGAATAAAACCAAAACAGCATTAAAAAACATGGACAAATGGGTATGTGAAAAGTTGTTTCTTCCGACTCCTGACTTCAATCTTCCATCACTTACAACATGGTTTACATTATACTAACAGTAGAACCTAGATTTTTTATATTTCATATTTCATCTAACATTTCATATTTTACATTTCATATCTAGTTACATTTGCAGTCCTATAAAACGATATGGGGTCGACTGGAATTGACAGTAGGCGAACATTATTTACTGGCATGTCGGGTGATGAGTAAACATCCGTAATCAATATACTCAAACCATATTTGGCGAATCTAATTACGCCATGGCTGCCTAATTTTAGCTTATAGCTAAAATTACAGGTTTAAAAGGTTTACCGTTAAGAACGGTTCCTGGCCACATCTCTCCAAATTTTGTTCTGTTGATTTGGAATTGAGGTGTCGAAAAAGCAAAACTGGCCTTTAACTGGCTACTTGTTAAAGGTGAGAAACTACGTAGCTAAGGGTTGTAGTTGGCTTGTTTCCGGCCGGCCTTCCTCGAAAACCTAAAGTGAAACTAAGCATGTAGAGGGTATTTAATTTCCTTATCTGGACCAGGGTTCGAATCCCTGCGACTCCACTTTTGCCCTCCGAAGCTTTAGCGTAGGAGGGCTTCATTCACCGTAGCTAGCGCTTAAGTGAACTTCGCCTCCAACACTGAAGCCTCCGGGCTTCGGTGGATGCGATCCACTTTTTACCTGTTTAGGGCTTATTTTCCTTCTCCTTTAAGGCTACTTTGGGTTTCAGTGGAGAATCTACACCTTGGTTCGTGTCCTCACGAACCATATTCAGATCTGTTACCACGATGTATGACTTGCGTTTATATGAATCTGCTCTTTTACTCATTTTAATGTTTCTTGCGGACACGAATCAAGGATGGGTCTACACAGGATGCACATACCAACTTAGAGAAAAGATTAATAAGGCATAATCGTGGCGAAGTTCATTATACTAAAACAAGGCTGCCTCTTGAAGTTGTAAACGAAATTATTTTCAGAGATAAATACAAAGCCTATCAATTTGAAAAGTACTTAAAGTCGGGCTCTGGAATAGCTTTTAGAAATAAACGATTGATCTAAGAATACGAAACATTAGGCTTTTAATGATCTGTAACCACTAACTAAGCGAAAGGGATCACCGGAGGTAATTCCTACAACTTCACAAATATGATTTAAGCTAATCCTTTATATGGCCAGACTTTATTATTTTTTTGACTTCTGAAATTAATTGCTAAGCTATATCGTTGATATGAAATAGAACATTATTACTATTGTATTAAGTAAATTATATATGCTAAAAATAATATTATTAGTAATCTCGATTGTATTTTTTCAAAGCTGTGTAGTGTATAATAATCCATCAGTTTCGCTTTCTGAAGCTACTAATAAAGGAAAAGTAAAACTGTATGATACAAATGGCTATACATATAAATTTACTAATATTGAAAAAATAGACAGTATCTATTATGGGATTGGTCGTGAGTATATTTCTGAAACCGAATACATTACAAAACTAGATTCTAAAATGCCTCTAGACTCGGTTATGGTTTCAGAAATTTACATCAAAAACATAAAGAAATCAAAAACAAGAACAGTGCTAGTTGCTATTTTTGCTTTGCCTGTTGCCTATGTGTTTACTGGGGTGGTTGTAAATTTGTTTGGAATATGGTAGTTACGTTTATCACCCTATAAATTAAATTCTGTGAGAAAGAAAAACTTATTTTTTATATCAATTTTATTTTTACTTTTTCAAAGCTGTTCGGTGTACAATACAAACTCCATTTCGCTTAGCGAAGCACTATACCAGGGCAAGGTTAAAGTAACCTATAAAAATGGACAAGAATATAAATTTGATAACATCGTAATAATAGATAGCGTGTACCACGGAATGGGGATTGAATATATATCTGAAAAGCAATATGTTAAGCACGAAAGAGCTAAAATGCCAATAGATTCTGCCAACGTTTCAAGCATTTATATAAAGGACACACGAAAATCATCTAATAGAACAGTTTTGTTTGTTCTTGCAGGCATACCAGTCACATATATTTCCATAGGCATAGTAGCTATAATATTTTTTCTTGCTTTTGATTTTTGATTAATCAAAAATCTATATACTTGGTTTATAAATTCCTTATTGTGTATTCTTACTGTTATGGAGTTAAGTTAATTTTACATGCTTCTCCACCTTGGTTCGTGTCCTCACGAACCATATTCAGATTTGTTACCACGATGTATGACTTGCGTTTATATGAATCTGCTCTTTTACTCATTTTAATGTTTCTTGCGGACACGAACCAAGGATGGATCAATAGATAACTCATGGCTTTTTTGTTTGATGTTCAATTTGTTTTTCCAATTAGATAGGAGAGGATTGGCATAATTCTTTATTATTGTCAAAGCAAATTTTTAGTGTATGAAAAAGAAAGTGATTTATTATTTACCTATCCTTTCAATCCTTTTGCAGAGTTGTATGGCTTATCATACAAACTCCGTTTCATTGAGTCAAGCTGCTAATCAAGGAAAGATTAAAATGGTGGCAGAAGCTGGGCAAGTGTATAAATTCGACAATATTGCATTACGAGATAGTGTTTATTATGGATTGGGGAGAGAATACCTAGATAATTATGCTTATATCGCACATAATGAGGCAAGTACACCTCTTGATTCGACAAAGATAGAAGCTATTTACACAAAAGATGTAAAGAAATCAAAGCGAAAAACGGCATGGCTTGTGTCCTTACCAGTAGCGTATATTGTCCTAGTTTTGATATTTAGTGCGTTTTAAATTCATTCAACATACTTAGTCAGTTTTATAAAGTAAAGCCGAGGAGATAAACCTTTGCTATCTTATATTTGTTTACACGCTATGCTAGGTTTTCGTTTTTCACAATATGTTGCACCCACTGATAATCGCACGCCTTTTGAAAGGCTGTTCGATTTATTTTTGGAGCTGCTGGTTTATACATCAGGAGATGTAGAAGAGGTGCTCGATTGGATGGAAGAGCTCGACAAAGAACATAAACTCACCACCCCTGATTACACATTAGAAGATTTTAAAAGAGATTTGAAAAAGAATGGCTTTGTTGAATCTAAGCCAGGTAGTGAAGGAAAACTTGCAGCTAAAACAGAAAAACTTATTCGCAAACGTGCACTGGATCAAATTTTTGGTAAACTAAAAAAGGGAATTTCAGGCAATCATGGTTCAAGGGTAACAGGGATAGGTGATGAGCAAACTGCCGATCGAAGACCCTATCAATTTGGAGATAGTTCTTCTCAAATAGATTTTACAGCCAGTTTGCGTAATAGCCAAATAAGAAGTGGAATAGAAAACTTCAATTTGAATGAAGGCGATTTGGAAGTAATGGAGACAGAGCAGAAGAGCCAGATGTCAACGGTGTTAATGATTGATATTTCTCATTCTATGATTTTATATGGAGAGGATAGAATTACACCTGCTAAAAAAGTGGCCATGGCGTTAGCAGAGTTAATCACTACCCAATACCCAAAAGACACCCTCGATATTGTAGTATTTGGTAACGATGCGTGGCAGATAAAAATAAAAGATTTACCGTATTTAAAAGTTGGCCCTTACCATACTAATACCGTGGCTGGCCTAGAGTTAGCAATGAGCTTATTGCACCGTAGAAAAACGCCTAATAAACAAATTTTTATGATAACGGATGGAAAACCTACTTGTTTGAAGTTGAAAGATGGGAAATACTATCAAAATAGTGCAGGGCACGATCCTAAGATTATTAATAAAACAATCAATCTTGCGGTGCAATGTCGTAAACTGCGAATTCCAATAACCACTTTTATGATTGCTCGTGATCCTTATCTTCAAGCTTTTGTAGAAGATTTTACAGAGGCCAACAAAGGCAAAGCCTTTTATTCGAGCCTACAAGGATTAGGTGATTTTATCTTTGCCGATTACCAACAGAATAAACGAAAATCAATATGAATGTAAGCGATATAAAAACTTTAGGGCAACTTAAAAAAGCAAATTATAATTCTTTAACCGTTAAAGAAGAAATGCGCAATAATTTAATTCTTCGTTTAAAGAAAGGGTTGCCCATTTTTGATAATATAATTGGATATGAACAAACCGTTATACCACAGATAGAAAGGGCGATTTTGGCGGGTCATAATATTAATTTTTTAGGGCTCAGAGGGCAAGCTAAAACAAGAATGGCTCGCCAATTAATAGCCTTATTAGATGAGTTTATCCCTATTGTTAAGGGTTCTGAAATTAATGATGACCCATTTAAGCCTTTGTCATTCTATGGTAGAAATAAGATTGCTGAAATGGGAGAAGATACACCCATAGAATGGATTGGAAGGTTAGAAAGATATACTGAAAAATTAGCAACACCTGATGTGAATATTGCCGATCTTGTAGGCGATTTGGATCCTATAAAGGCCGCTAATTTAAAGCTTAATTATTCAGATGAGGGGGTAATTCATTTTGGTATTATCCCTCGTTCTAACCGAGGAATTTTTGTAATTAATGAGTTGCCAGATTTGCAGCCAAGAATTCAAGTTGCCCTGTTTAATATATTGCAAGAAGGAGATATTCAAATTAGGGGTTTCAAATTGCGTTTCCCTTTGGACTTACAATTTGTATTTACGGCCAATCCTGAAGACTATACCAACCGTGGAGCAATTATTACACCGCTAAAAGATAGAATTCAAAGCCAAATATTTACGCATTATCCTAATACTATTGAAATAGGAAGAACCATCACTAGGCAAGAAGTAAAGTTAACTGAATCTCAGAAATCTCAAATTCATATGCCATTATTAATGGAACAATTAATTGAGCAAATTGCTGTAGAAGCACGATCAAGTGAATTTGTGGATGAAAAAAGCGGGGTGTCGGCAAGATTGCCTATTTCTGCTTATGAATCAATAGTGGGGGCCGTAGAAAGAAGAATGCTGCTAAATGGCGAGAAAAAAGGGAGTGCAAGAATTGGGGATTTATTAGCTGCAATACCCGCAATAGTGGGTAAAATTGAAATGGTATATGAAGGAGAACAAGAAGGTGCCGTTGCCATTGCTCATAAGTTAATTAGCTCTGCTATTAGGTCTTTGGCGTCTAGTTATTTTCAAGATTTTGAAGGTATTCAAAACAAGAAAAACCCTGAGGCTAGAGAGAAGTATGTGAAAGTGAGTCAATGGTTTGAAAATGGGAATGAACTGACCATACAAAGTGATATTAGCGAAAAAAAATACAGCTTGTTATTAACAAAAATTGATGGATTGGAAAAAGTTGTTACTAACGCAAAAAAGATTGACTCTTCTAATCACGAAGAATTATTGATGGAATATTTAATTCATGTATTGGCAGCTTATTCAATGTTGGATAAAAAAGTGCTAGACTCCAGTTTTACTTTTCAAGATTACTTTAGTTCTATTATGCCGAAAGCCTAAGGAGGTATTCTTATTGAAATTTAAAACTGATAATTATCATTGTATGTGGCAAGGGTTGCTAATAGCTTTGAAGTTGACCTAATTTAAACTCAAATTGAGCACTCCTCAACATACACTCCATCCATTTACCTTAGAACGAAAACAAATAGTTGATTTTCTAAGTGTAGCAAAGGGCAAGCATACAGCTAGCTCAATATTAGATTTTGATATTACGGGCATTCGTGATGAGTTAAGAAAGGCCAGAAGGGCAACAAAGAGGCATGCCTCTTTAACAGGGTATTTGCTTTATTGCTTTGCGCAAGCCGTTGAATCTAATAAAATGGTGCAGGCTTACCGAAAAGGGAATAAGCTAGTTGTATTTGATGATGTTGATATTTCAACAATGGTTGAAAGAACCGTAAATGGCGTTACCGTTCCTGTTAGTTATATTCTTAGAAAAGCGAATGCTAAGTCTGTATTCGATATTTCTGATGAAATTATGGCCGCTAAAAGGGGTGATGGCACTGATTTGATTGATAGCAAAGAAATGCAGCAAAAAAAGAATTTTATTGCAGTTGTAAAAAGAGTTGGTTTCTTAAGAAGGTGGTTTTTAAATCGAATGTTTAAAGACCCATTTCTTAAGAAAAAATATAATGGCACGGTTGGATTTTCATCCATGGGCATGTTTAGCCATGAACTTACGGGGTGGGTGGTTCCTATTACTCCTCAGGTGCTAAGTGCAATGGTAGGAGGAATAAGAGAGGTGCCTGGTATAATAGATGGCAAAATAGCTATTTGCGAAATGGCCTGTATTACTATTTCAATGGATCACGATATACTCGATGGTGCGCAAACCGCTAGGTTTATTGAAAAATTTAGAAAATTATTGAAAAAGGGTGTTGAATACGAAGGAAAAAATGACCTCAATAAGGATGCTCATGAGGAGTTAGAAACTGTTTGATATTTAAATAGGGTTACCCTATTAAGTAGTTTACCATCTACGATCTTCGTTTTCGAGCATGCTTAAATAGCTCAAATATCTACTTTCTGATATTTGCTCATTTTCAATAGCCTTTAAAACGGCACAATCTGGCTCGTGTATATGCATACAATCATTGTATTTGCACTCACCTAAAAGCGCTCTCATTTCAGGGAAATAATCTGCCAACTCATTATTTTCAATACCTATTAAACCTAGTTCTTTTATGCCAGGTGTATCAATAATAATAGTAGATGCATCCATTTCAAACATTTGAGCAAATGTTGTGGTGTGCACGCCTTTTTTTACCGATTCAGATATTGCTCCAATTTTTTGATCAATGTTAGGGATAAGTATATTAGTAATGGTTGATTTGCCTGTTCCTGAATGGCCAGACATTAAGGTGGTTTGACCTTTAATCAACTTTTTTAACTCTTCAATACCTTCGTTTTTAAGGGCAGAAATTAGCAAGGTATTTACACCTAATGGCTCGTAAATGGAAGCGATGTATTTTATTGTTTGCAAATCATTTGCTGATAGCAAATCAGATTTATTAAAAACGATGGTTGAAGGAATTCTGAAAGAATCAGTAGTAACTAAAAAACGATCGATAAAACCTAGAGAAGTTTTTGGGTGGTGCAGTGTAACAATTAGTATGGCTCTATCAATATTGGCAGCTATTAAACTGCCTTGTTTTGCCTTATGCACCGATTTTCGCATCACATAATTAGTGCGAGGCTCAATTTTAGTAATTATACCGGTGCCCTTATTATTGGGGTCTAGGTCTAGGTCAACAATATCGCCAACGGCAATTGGGTTGGTAACTTTTAGCTTTTTTAGCTTCATTTTCCCTCGCACCCGGCACTCGATAAAACTGTTATCATCTAGTTTTACATGATACCACGAACCTGTAGATTTAAAAACTTTTCCTTTCATCTGGTTGCTTGCTTATTTATGATGCTTACTACTTTTTTAGAAGCACCAATGTTGGAATCTACATAGTTTTTAATTTGCTGGCAAACTTTTGCGAGTTGAACAGGGTTTTCGAGAGCCTTAACTTTTTTAGTTAAATCAGCTGTATCTGCAACAGGAAAAGCAGCTTGTAAAGCTACCAAGTCGGTTGCTTCTTTGTATTTTTTATAATAGGTATCACCAAAAAAAACAGGCATATTATAAACTGCTGGTTCTAAAATATTATGTATTCCATCACTAAAACCACCCCCCACATAAGCAAAATTAGCCAACCGGTATAGGCGAGATAGCTTCCCAATTGAATCTATAATTAAGGTGTTAGCCTTGTTTGGGTTTGTTAATAGAGAATGCCGAACCGTTGAATTTAGTGCTCTCTCAATTTTAGAAATATGGGTTTCAGTAATTTCATGAGGCGCAATTATAAATTTGTAATTAGGATTTGAATTTATAAACGGAAGAACGGTATCATCGTCTTTAGGCCTTAAACTACCAATAATGAATACTTTTTTATCTCCTATAAAATTTTCAATTTCAGGAAACCGAAGAGTGTCCTCTTTAATTTTTAAAACGCGATCAAAACGTGTGTCGCCTGTAATCGTAGCATTGCTTAACCCTATGGCATTAAGTAGCTCTAACGAAAGCTGGTCTTGCACCATAAAATAGCTAAACTGCTTTAGCATTTTTCTATTCCAACCTCCCCACCATTTAAAAAATGTTTGAGTAGATCTAAAAATGGATGAGACTGAGTAAATGGGAATTTTTTTGGTTCTCAATTCTTTTAAAAAATGATACCAAAATTCGTATTTAATAAAAAGTGCTATTTGAGGATTTACTATGTTAATAAATTGTTTTGCATTTGAGCGAGTATCAAAAGGCAAATAAAATTTGTAATCAATTATAGAGTTATTAACAGCTTCATAGCCAGATGGAGAGAAAAATGTAACAATTACTTTCCAAGTTGGATTCTCTTTTTTAAGTAATTCGATAACTGGCAACCCTTGCTCAAACTCACCAACCGAAGAGCAATGTACCCAAAACAAGGTATTTGTATTTTCTTTTAAAGCGGCTTCTATGTTAACTAAAAGGTTTTTTCGTCCTTGGTAAAACAGCTTTATTTTGGCATTAAATTTTGCAAAAAATGGCAGTAACAGGCGAGCTATAAACACAGAAACACTGTAAATAAATGTTCTCATAGAGCGCAAAAATAGAAAGAGGCTGCTTAAAAAGTAGTATAATCTAGGATTGTCATTCTGAACTTGTTTCAGAATCTGTTGCCAAACCTTAATTTAAAGACCCTGAAATGAATTAAGGGTGACTTAGGTTTACTATTTAAACAGCCTCAGTTTAATCAATTAAGCTTTTAATGATTTGCAAGGTAATCGGCAACTCCTTCTGGAGTGGCAGCCATAGCGTCTTTTCCTTCTTCCCAATTTGCAGGGCATACTTCGCCATGCTCTTGGTTGTGATGCCAAGCATCAACTATTCTTAACGATTCATCTATGTTTCTTCCAAGTGGTAGGTCATTAATATTTTCATGGCGAACAATTCCTTCCTTGTCAATAAAAAAAGTTCCTCTAAACGCAACTCCAGGACCACCTTCAAACACTAGTTCTTCCGCTTCATTATATGCCCAATCGCCAGCCAATACACCATAATTATGCGCAACTGTTTTTGTTCCATCGGCAACTAAAGGGTAGTTAACTCCTTCTATACCGCCTTTATTTTTAGCAGTAGTTAACCATGCTAGGTGAACTTCTGCGGTATCAACCGAGCAACCAACAACTGCAACTCCACGTTTTTCAAATTCTTCTAATTTTGCTTGAAAAGCAAAAAGCTCTGTGGGGCATACAAATGTGAAATCTTTTGGGTAGAAAAAGAGAATAACTTCCTTTTTGCCAATATACTGCTCTAATGAAAATGAATCAACAATTTCATAGCCTTTTAAAACGGCTGGTTGATCAAAACTGGGGGCTTTTTTACCTACTAATGACATAATTTTTATTTATTGATAGTTTAACTTTATTGAATTTCAATTGATTTTGTGGGATCTATTTTATCTCCCATAATATTGAGGCTGATTTTTTTAATATGAAAATTTTTAACCTTTTTCTTCTTAAAGAAATCACTGATAAGCCTGTTAAGATCTGCATCAAAATAATCAATAATTTCACCTGAATTATTGCTATATATATGACCGTGCGAATCTAAATTTGGATCAAACCGTAACTGACCTTCGGTTGTAAGCGTTTTTGATATTAATCCTGCTTTAACAAAAGTTTCTAACGTTTTATACACGGTTGCTAAAGAAATACTAGGAATTTGCCCTCGTGTTAACTCATACACTTTATCAGTTGATGGGTGATTTTTACAGTCTAATACCATATCGAGAATTACCTCTCGTTGGTGAGTAGCCTTTAAATGAGCCTGCAAAAGCATATTTCTTGTATTCATTGATAATTATTATTAAATAATAATGATTATTACTTCAAATATAATTGATTGCTTTTAGGAATGGTTAAAAAATCTATTTTTATTTAGGGAGGTTACTATTTAGAGAGTTAAAGGTATTTTTACTAAATTGGCATTGTCAAAACATTAACTATGAAAACATCTACATTTAAAATTATCGGAATCTTTCTTTTAATGGGAGCTTCAAGACTTGCAACTGCACAATTTACCTTACCACAAGATGTTGTGGATGATTATGTAGTAGGTATTACAACAGATTTTAATACCTATATGGGGCACTATATAAATCCTTTAATGAAAGGTATTGGCTATGGCTTTAATAATGGTTGGTATAACACGGCCCGCCCACATAAATCTTTTGGATTTGATTTAACAATTAGTGCTAACCTGGCATACGTGCCAACGGCAGACCAAATATTTACATTTAATCCAGATGATTACACCGTATTAGATTTAGCAGATCCTACAGATAATGTTTTACCAACTGTAATGGGTGGTTCAACAACAACAGAAGTTGTTTCATATTTAGATAAAGGGAATCCTATTAGTCCTTACATACAGGTGCCTGTGTTGGATGGTGTTCAAGAGCAATTGATTGGATTGCCTATAGAAGCAATTGCAGTTCCTTCACCAATTCTACAATTAGGAGTTGGTATAGTTAAAGGCACCGAAGTTAAAGTACGTTGGATACCAAACATTCAAAATGATCAAGGTGTTGAGTATAAATATTTTGGACTTGGTGTAATGCATAGTGTATCGCAGTGGTTTCCTGTTTTAAAGAACTTGAAATTTTTAGATGTATCTGGCTTTATAGGTTTTACTAATATTGATTTAACATATACACTAGGAGATAATAGCCCACTTGATGGTATAAACCAAGTAGCTAATTTTGGTGTTAATACGATAACCTACGAAGTGGTTACTTCGGCAACGGTTTCAGTACTTACAGGCTATATTGGGTTAGGTTTTGATAGTTTTAAAACGAACCTTAATATGAATGGCGATTATTATGTTAGAATCCCTGGTACTGATACTGGTGCAGGAGAGGCCAAACAAACTATTACAGATCCAGTTGATATAAATGCTAAAGACGGGGGTTTTAGAGCTACTGTAGGAGCAAGATTAAAATTGGCGATTTTAACGCTACATGCTAATTATACTTTGCAAGAATATAATACATTAAATGTTGGGCTAGGATTTAGTTTTAGATAACATATTGCTCGTCATTCCTGCGCAGGCAGGAATCCGCCTTGAACAAAACTAAAAAAAGAAAACAGTAACTAAGTTTTACACTTTTATCACAACTACTACTCTTCCATATTTACAGACCCCTGCCTGTGCTTACGTTAAAGCTTTAGCGCATGCGTGCGAAGGAATAACGATTAACCTTGTTACTTTACTAAATCCTTATAAATAGCATACCTACTATTAATATGCTTAACATAATTTACAGGTTCTTGACCACGGCAGTAGCCTAATTTAACCACTTTGTGGTTATAGTATTTTTTTGAGGATAATAGAGCAAGGTATTTACTTACTTCCTCCCAATTATCTCGATTGCCACCATATTCGGTTACTAATGCGCGCGCATCAATTATATGCCCTGAGCCAGCATTATAACTTGCCATCACAAAAGCAGATAAATCGGTGGTATCTTCCATATTGCTAATCCACCGTTTTTCAAGTTTGATTAAATAGTCGGTGCCACCTTTTAAACTTTGAACAGGGTCTTCACGGTTTTCTATACCAAAACTAGCAGCAGTAGCTGGCATTAATTGTAATAAACCTTGAGCGCCAACCCAAGATTTTGCCTTCGGATCAAAATGAGATTCTTGCATTACCATAGAAGCAAGTAAAAGCCAATCCCAGTTAAGCCGTTCAGCATTTTCTTTAATGATATCATCATACGGAGAAAGCCCTTTTTTGCCTTTGTGCGAAGTGTAATCCTCTTTGGCTACAATTTTTGAGTTTCTAGAGGACAGGAAATATTTTTTATAAAGGAAATTTAATAACCCAGATTTTTTCACTTTCTCAATGTTTACATTTAGAGAGTCAAGGAGTACTGGAGATGTTTTACGAACAGCCCAGGCAATTCTAGTAGGGAAACTCACGGGAGTTTCAAAGTCTAAGTTTGGATAAATAAAAGAGCTTACTTGTGCCAAGTTTTCATCAGCTACGGTGTAGTCATACTTTCCTGTTGATACTCTTCTCATTATTTCATCAGACTCTACCGAAGCAGGCTCTTCAATAATATCTATTTCACCACCAATTTGTTTTTCTAATGATTTTAGGGTTTCGATATAGGAAGATGAGTTGAGTACATGTACTTCTTTCCCAAGCAAGTCAACTTGGTTACGGATGAGTATCTTGTTCATCTGATGTGGGTTTATCTTGCGCCAACCTTCGGGTTTTCGTTGAATTAACATTTGCCGAACCGTTCTATATCTTTTTGTGAAGTTAACCTGCTCTTTTCTACTAGGTGTTATGGCAAGAGGGTAGGCGATTAAATCAACTTCGCCCCTTTGTAATTTTGAAAATGAATCTTTTATACTGGGTTGAACAATTATTTTGAGATCAACTCCCATGTTTTTTGCAAATCTTTTTAGCAATTCATATTCAAACCCAAGAGGATGGCCTTTGTATAAGAAATAAGTAGTTGCGCTATAATCTACCGCTACTCTAAGTTCATTACGTTCTAAAATATCAGCAAAATCAATGCTTACTGATGTAACGCTAATTTCATCTGAATTAATTAGAGGTTCTTTATTTTCTTGCTGAGTAGAAGAGCAAGAAATTGAAAAAAAAGCAATAATTAGAGAGTAGTAAAATGTTCTTAAAGTGTATATCATCTGAGTAATGTTTAGCCAATCACCTATAAATATAGGCTAAGCTATACTAAAACTAAGTTTAAACTATAATTGAAATTTTCAGTTTAAACCTGAGTTGTAAGAAAGTATACGTCAATGCGAAAAAACGTACTTCTAGCTTCAAACGAATAAAAATTTCAAGTGTTTTTGTGGCATTCTGTTATAAAAGGAACAGATTGCCACAAATTTTTAAACAAAAATTTTCGCAATGACGATTCCTGTGTCTAGTCATTGTTCTTAGGTCGAACTTAGGTTATAAAGAAAAAGCCTTGAAGCAGGATGGCTTCAAGGCTTTTGTGCTCTTTATCATTAGGGTGATTTATCTTTTGATAATCTTCAAAGTGAAGTTTTCATTTTGAGATTCTAAATGCAAGAGATAGATTCCCTGTGCCAGTCCACTTACTTCGATATATTCGGGATTAATTTGAAACCCTTTTTTAATCTTGTTTCCATTAAGGCTAGTAATTGAGACATTAAAACTATTTAAGCTATTACTAAGCCCTTTAACATAAATAGCGTTATTTGTTGGGTTCGGATAAATGGAATATTTGTTTGAAGACTTATCTAATCCAGTTATAGGTTCATTTCCGCCTCCATCATCAATTACAATAATATCCTCTACATCTCTAGGGTTTACTTGATAATCAGATCCAAATTGACCAATAAAGCCTGTAATTGTAACCTTTCCTGTTGGGATTTCCGTGCCCACTAATGGATGTGAACTAGAGCCAATTCTTAAAACAACTCTGTTGTTGTCAGCATCTTTAATTGTAAAATTACCAGCGGATCCTCCGCCTGCAAAAACTCCTGATTCTACAAATTCTACATTTTCTACCTTAACTAATTCTGATTCATAGGATTCATCAATTACATCAACTGTTACTATTTGTGGATCTGGTACGGTTGCGTTTTCTTTTATTAGTGTAAGTACAATTGGCGAATTTTCAATTTGAAGTAAGTTATTATATTCACTTAACCCACCACTTACGGTAATGCTATCTCCATAATTTAATGGAGCAGATTCATTGTTAGCGTCAAAGCTACGCACAACTATTCCTGCAGTACCATCAAATATTACTCTGCTATTGCTGCTGTTGTTGCCTTTGCTAATTACTACACCAGTAACATAAACCACATCATTTAGAGGCTTTGATCTTGCATCGGCAATGTTCATTATTGGAGTAGTTCCTTCAATGCCAGTTACAACAAAGTCAATTACATTTGTGCCAGAAGCACTATGGCTAACAGTAGCTTCGTAACTCATGCCATCTTCAGTTGTGGGTGAAAAGCGTAAATAAACAGTAGTTTCTACAGGGCTGGTAGAGCCTTTAGCAATTACTAAAGATTGATTCCAGTCCGTATTATCTAGCGATAATTCAAATGGACTTGTAACAGTTACACTTATATCATCTGTTAAGTTATAGCCTTTTACTACGTATTGCTGTGTTAAATTATTTCCGGCAGCAACTGTTCCAAAATCAGTACTAAATGCTACTTGGTTAAGCGATAAATAAGGATCGGTTGAATTACCCCAAATAGCATTAATCCAAGTGGGGTCGTCAATAAATGGATTTCTATTTCCTTGGTAGCCATAGGCTCCATCATTTCGATCTATTTCTTCTTGACTTACGGGGTCATTTTCGTGCCACTGTAACAACGTATAAAGTACACCTAATTCTGGGTCTCCAGAAAACGATATTCTATCTACCAGTTCTAAATTAAGTGAAGTGCTATTATACCGCGTAGCCATATAAAACATAGTTCTAGCCATATCGCCTTTTACTTCATCTGTTGGTTCCCAAAAATTATCAGTTGTATAAGTGTTTGCTGCTTCTCCTTGTTCATTTTCTGTAATGTGCTCTACATTATTAAAATCTTTATTGCTACGTGATGAGTTTATAGTTGCATCACAAGGGCGTAAATGATGCACATCGGTATAGGCAGTATCTTGTTCATTAGGAAACCCGTGTGATTTTGGCCAAGTATGCTCCCTATTCCAAAAATCAGGTTCATTATTGCTTGCAAAATCATTTTTGCTTATTGATCTTCTGCTGTAAATAAGTAATACGTTACTGCTGTTATTGGGGTCTTCATCAATATCTCTTAACACATCTTTTACCTCTGCATAAGACTTTACGGTATGAGCTCTAATTATCGTGTGAAGTTTGGATTTAAGTTCTTCACCAGTTAAGCCAGTTGTGCCATCGTAATAACCTGCAGGTATTTGGGCGTAAAGGGAATTGCTAGCAAAGGCTAAAAAAAGTATTGATGCTATAATTATTTTTTTCATATCTATGTTTTATCTAAATAGTTACCAAAAATAATATCTAAAATTGATTAAACTCTAATTATGGCAATTAGTTAGTTGTTGATTAGCCTTAGGGAGATGCAATAAATATCTACTCCCTTGTTGGTGTTGTTTTGCCGCCAAGCTATTGGAGGCCAAAATTTACTTAGTTTGTTGATTAAAAGACCCCAAAAGGGAAAAAATACGTCATTCCTGCGTAGGCAGGAATCCCTTAATTGGTTAATTCCATATCTACAGATTCCTGCCTATGCAGGAATGACCTTGCACTATTTTTCAAGCAAATAAGTATAAAAAAAGAGCCCTCCGTTAGTTAACGGAGGGCTCTTTAAGAAAAGATAATGTTTTAATTAGTTGCCGCTAAGCACATAAACACCGTCTGTTTTAATATAATGTTTTGTTGGAGTATCTCCAGCAGAACCTGTCCATATACTGTAAGTAACTAGGTATTGTTGGGCTTCATCTGAAGAAGCAAAGTTTTTATTTAAAACATCAGCAATTGAATTAGTTACTTCTTCATCAGACCAAATAGTGATGTCGTAGTTACCAAATCTTACCATACTTGCAACTCCAGCAGCATTAATATCTGCATAGTTTGTAGCAACCAAATCATAGTCAGCTCCATTCATTTCGTACTTGATAGTATTGTCAGGTACCCATTCTCCATCAATATTGCCTACTTGCAATGTTTTTTGAACTTCGTTAGAGTATTCATTCCAATCATTACCATCAAATTCGTAATGAATTAAGGTTCCATAAACAACATTTCCATCGTACAAACCATACGTAAATGATTCAATATCTCCCGCTGAACGTGGGCTATATAAATACTTTTCTTTTAGGAAAATAGGAATTTTTAGCTCTGCTTCATCATCGTTAGAGAAGTTGGCAAACCTTTCTCCCATACTAGTGTACTCATCTTGAGTAAAACCTGAAGCTTGTTCCCAACCTTCACTTGTATAAATAAAACCGTCCTTCAATTCTCTAAGACCTGGTGCCCAATACTTGTATTCTAAGAATACTAAATCACCTCTACTAGGGGCAGTAAATGTTTGAGGAGTATCTTCATAAGATTCTAACGAAGGGTATTTCCAATCTAAAAATTCAGTTATATCAGAAAAGCTATCAAAGTTGCCAAAATTATGACCCTGGTCAGCATAATCTTGATCAGATACTTCATATAAAAACTGCACCTTTTGAGATTGTTTAGGAGCATATAAATTATATCCAACAATTGCACTTGAAGTATTCCCTAATTGAGGGTATTTTTCGTCCAATATGTTTGGGATGCCTGCTTTAGCATCGTCTTCCGTGCTAAAATTTCCAAATTTGCCTGCATTTTCGTTTCCAGATAATGCATAATCATCTTCACTTAATGTGAAATCTAAATCATTTACAATAGGAGCAGGATTTGCATCCATTTCTTTGTAAATATCTTTGTTTGGGTCGCATGCTACTAATATTATAGTAGCAAGTAACAACAGGTATATATTTTTTAATTTCATGTTTTTAGTATTTTATAAATTAAAATTTAACTCTTAATCCCATAGTCCAGGTTCTTCCTAAGCCCATATAAACTCTAGCTGTACTTAAAGAAGTATCATCTAATGCATCTGGCACATATTCAGTATCAAAAGCATTATTCATTCTTGCATTTAAAGTAGCATTTAAACCGCCCATCTGAAATCCATAACGGAAACCAAAATCGAATAAACCAAAAGCAGGTAATTTAAGCGCTTGGTGATTTTCTTCTCCTGCATTAGGAGCATCGCCTCTTTGTAGAGGATCAAATCGAGCAAATAAATTATCAGCGTAGGTAAAATCTCCATTAAAAGAGAAGTTTTCAAAGAGCTCGTAGTTAACACCCAAAGCTGCGGTAGTTTGGGCTGCATCTCCCACTCTTACATCCTTGATGTAAAGATCAACAGTGCCGATTGGCAGATTGTCTTCATCAAAAAGAGGAACACCTATTAAATCATTTTGCCATCTCCAGTTACCGACAGATACAGAGCCAGTTAATCTTAATTTTTGCGTAGGGCTGTAGTAAAACTCTGCTTCAAGTCCTTGGTGTAAAGCATTTACTCCTAGCACGTTAACAGTAATGTCTTCGCCAGAAGGCACTTGAACTCGTTGCGTAAAAGTTTTGTCTTTCCAATTCGTGTGGTATGCGTTAAAATTAACGCCACCTTTTTTGTACTTAATGCCGTACCCTGCTTCAATTCCTAAAACCTTTTCGTTAACGGCATCTGGGTTTGCATCGTTAGTATTATCTGTAAATACGCCATTAAAGAAAGGAGCACGTTCAAAATATCCTGTATTTACAAATACATTATGATGATCGTTTAGGTTATAATTAGCACCTGCTTTAGTTACATAGCCTACAAAGTTGTGTGTATCACTTAATTGATTACCAGGAGTATATTGGTAAAAATCTTCACGGGTATAAGAAGAGTTAGAAGCAGAAACAGATGCGAATACAGTAAGGTCATTTAGTGTATATTCACCTTGAGCAAATCCACCAATCCAATTTACAATACCATCATTATTGTAAGCAAATTTATCTCCTACGCCAATTATTTGGTTTGGGTTGTTAACATCACTTGTGTTAATTACATAATCTCCACCTAGTAAGTTAGTAATTTCTCTAAAGTGGCTTCCTCTGTAATGGCGATAATCAAGCCCTGCAGATAAAACAAAGTTGCTTCCAATATCTTTAGTTATTACGGATAATGCACCAAACCATTTATGGTCGTTTCGAGATGCTCTTAAATACGCTTCTGATTCGTTACCTGCTGCTGCAGCAGCTTGGTTAACAGCAACAATATTATCTAAATCTATGTAACCATAAGTTGGGCCATCTCCACCTGTTCTTATATTAAATAACCCTCGGTTACTACCAGCATTACCACCACCGCCACCACTACCTGACGAGAAATAGGCTGTTGTAGCAATTTCCGTTGTTGAATTAACTGTCCAATAATGGTTTAAAGAGATTTGAGGCTTGTGGTAGAAATTGTCTTCTACTTGAACTACTTCTCCACCCATTCTACCCCAATCATTATTGTGTCTAATGCCATTTGGGCTATTTCTAAATGTAGATAATGGCAACATATTTTGACGTTGCCCGTGTCGTTGTTGTGCACCAATTACTGTAAAAGTTACAAGGTGATCTTGATTGAATTTCTTAGCAATATTTAAAAAGTAAGACCAACCTAAGAACTGAGTTCCATCCACAAAGTGATCTCCTTGTGTTCTTGTACCTTGCATGGTCATTGCCCAACCGTTTTCTGAAATACCAGTTGATAATGAAACACCTACCTTATTATAGAGGTTGTTACCAGTACCAATAAAAACGGATCCTCCTTTTTGTGCATCAGTTGCTTTAGAAACGATGTTAATAGTGCCACCTACAGAAGGCACAGCAATTTTAGATGCACCAAGTCCTCTCTGAACCTGCATAGATCCTGTTACATCAGCAAGACCTGCCCAGTTAGACCAGTAAACACGGCCATTTTCCATATCATTAACAGGAACCCCATTAATCAGAACGGCAACATTTTGAGAGTCAAAACCACGAATTCTAATTCTAGAATCTCCAAATCCTCCACCTGCTTTTGTTACATAAACACCAGGTGTTCCTTTTAAAATCTCAGGAAATTCTTGGCTACCCAATCTTTCTTCAATGTAGTCGCTTTTTATGGTAGAAACTGCAACCGGTGTTTTACGGTCAATAGCTACTGAGGCTATTACGTGAATTTCATTTAGTCCAATAGAACTAGAGCTCAAAATAATGTTACCCATTTCAGTAACCATATCTTGTCCTGATTCAACGGTAACTTTTTTGCTCACAGAATTGTATCCAATAAATGAAATATTTACGGTTATACTTCCTGTTGGAACATTATTGATAGTGAAATACCCATCAAAATCTGTAGTTGCTCCTTGTGTTGTGCCATTAATAATAGCATTAGCACCAATGAGCGATTCATTAGTGTCTTGATCAATAATCCTTCCCTTGATCGTTCCAGTTTGTGCTATGGCAAAAGAACTAAATGCCAGCAAACACATAATTAGTAGATTTCTCTTCATTCTTAATAGGTTTAAAATTGATTAATATTAAAATTTAAATTGGTTACAAAAATAAGGTGTGCGGTATGGTTCATTAAATACGCTATGTTATTGTTTGGATATGATTATGCGAGGGATAATAACATAAATTTAATATACAAACGACCATTAGTTTTCAGTATGCAATAAACGTAAAAAAAATCCGTACAACAAACCAAATTCTCGAATAAATGCCATCAAATTAGTTAGGTGCAAATCAACATTATCATATTAATAGTCATTAACTTAAGTATGGGCGTTGGCTATGTTTATTTAAAATAAAATTATAGCTTTATAATTCTCTTAAACCCCGTTTTTTATTATGAAGAAGATTAGTTTACTGGTATTATTAATGGCTGCTTCAATTGTAGCTAATTCGCAACAAGATTTTCAGTATTTTTATAATCAAGACTTAAAATTCGATACATCTATCCCAACTCCTGAACAAGTGTTGGGGTTTGAAGTTGGCGAATGGCACGTAAGCCACGATAAACTAGTTGAGTATATGAAAGCTGTGGCAACAGCTTCTGATAGAGTTACGTTAGAAGTAACAGGCTATACCTACGAGCATCGTCCACTATTATTACTTACCATAACGAGTGTCGCAAATCACAGTCGATTACCTCAAATTAAAAAAGAGCATCTTGCGATCAATAGCTCTGCTGTAAACACGGCAAATATGCCTGTGGTTGTGTGGCTTGGCCATAGCATACATGGTAATGAAGCTAGTGGCAGTAATGCCGCCTTGCTAATGGTGTATTATTTAGCCGCTGCACAAGGTGAAGAAATTGATAATATGTTGGTAAATACAATTGTTTTGCTCGACCCTTCTTACAACCCTGATGGGTTAAACAGGTTCGCAAGCTGGGTTAATAGCCATAAAAGTAAAAACCTCGACCCCAATAGTGAAAGCCTAGAACATAATGAAGCATGGCCTCGTGGAAGAACCAATCATTATTGGTTTGATTTAAACAGAGATTGGCTTCCTGTTCAGCACCCAGAATCGCAGGCACGAGTTAAGAAATTTTATGAATGGCAGCCCAATATATTAACAGATCAACACGAAATGGGTTCTAATTCTACTTATTTCTTTCAACCTGGTATTCCTAGTAGAAACAACCCCCTTACACCCGAAAAGGTATTTGAGTTTACTCGAAAAATTGCGCAGCACCATGCCAAAGCAATGGATGGCATTGGCTCGTTGTATTATTCCGAAGAAAGCTTTGATGATTACTACCCAGGCAAGGGTTCCACTTTTCCTGATTTAAATGGTTCTATAGGAATTTTATTTGAACAAGGAAGTGTTAGGGGGCATTTAAGAGCAACAGAAAATGGCAGTTTAAGTTTTCCTTTTGCTATTCGCAACCACGTAACTACGAGCTTATCTACATTGCGAGCTGCGCAAGAATTACGAGAAGAACTGCTGAACTACCAACACGAGTTTTTTGCAAGTGCCAAAAAGTTATCATCAAATGACCTTGTAAAAGGATATGTTTTTACGGGAGGTAAAGATTATAATAAAACCAATTCGTTTTTAGAAGTATTAACTAGGCACAGAATAAAGATACATAAGCTAGGTAATAATTATAAACAGTATAATGCTGCAAATGCTTATTTAGTTAAACTTAACCAAGAGCAATACAGATTGATAAAATCAATCTTCGAAAAACGTACCACATTTAAGGATAGTTTGTTTTATGATGTATCTGCTTGGACATTGCCTTTGGCTTTTGGTTTACAGTATGAAGAAGTTACGGCAAAGCAATTGCCTAGAATTAAATTAGGTGCAGCTGTTGAAAAAGGTGTTACTAAAGAATACATAATTGAAAAAGGTGATTATGGTTATTTACTAGCTTGGAATGATTATTTAGCTCCTGCGGCTTTAAGTGCCGTACAGCGGCTGGGGTTACGAACGAAATTAACAACCCACGCATTTAACCTTGAAGGCACAACTTATAAGGAAGGTACAATTTTTATTCCTGTGCAAAATCAGTCTTTATCAAGTGATAAAATTTTTAGTGCGATAAAGTCGATTTCATCTACATACAAGGCGCCTTTTAAGGGAATTAAATCAGGAAATGCAGTAGGAGTAAGACTGGGCAGCCCAACTTTTAAAATACTCGATACTCCTAAAATTGCGGTTGTAGCAGGCGATGGTGTTTCATCTTATGAAGTGGGCGAAGTTTGGCATCTTTTAGATCAAAGAATGGATATGCCGATGAGCTTAGTAGCCATAGATCAATTGAGCTCAGGTAATTTAGCTCAGTATAATACCATTATAATGGTGAATGGGAACTATAGTAAGCTAAAAACAGATAAGCTAAAAGATTGGGTAACCAATGGCGGATTAATTGTGGCTACTAAAAGTGCCGGTAAATGGTTAGCTAAAAACGAGATTTCTAAAGTTAAATATGCTGAAGTTAAAAAGGACAGCACAGTTCAAAGGCCTTATAATTTAAAGGATAGATATAATGGTGCACAATATATTGGCGGAGCTATTTTTGAAGCTAGGGCTGACTTAACCAATCCTTTATTTTATGGATATACATCAACGGCTATTCCTATTTTTAGAAATAGCACTGCTATGATAGAGCGTAACAAAAATGCATATGCAAACCCTTTAATGTACACAGCAAACCCTTTGATGAGTGGTTATATTTCTGATAAGAACTTAGCTAAGTTGAAAAATACAGCCGCTGTTCAGATTGACAATGTTGGAAAGGGAACTGTAATTACATTTACAGATAATCCTAATTTTAGAGCCTTTTGGTATGGTACAAACAGAATGTTTTTAAATGCTATTTTCTTTGGCAAAGAGATTAGGATAAAGTAGCGTTATTGGGAAAACTCATCTGGTGACTTTGAGCCACCTGAAATGAGTTTAAAGCATTCTTTGTCTGCTCTTGGCGTCATTTCGCAACACAGTGGAGAAATCTTAGCCATTTAGGAACTTGTAATAGGGTTAAGATTCCTGCGGAATGACTTTCTAAAAGCACAAAAAGGCTGAATCAATCAATTCAGCCTTTTCACGTTCATTATTCTGAGCGCATCTGCATTAATCCGCGAAATCCGCAGGAGTATTTTTACTCTTCGCCTAAAAAGGGGTATCTAAAATCAGTTGGAGAAACAAAGGTTTCTTTTGGCGTCATTTCGCAACACAGTGGAGAAATCTTAGCCATTTAGGAACTTGTAAT
>CAZQWZ010000001.1:0-9399 GCA_964596935.1 uncultured Roseivirgaceae bacterium | reverse complement strand
TAATCCGCGAAATCCGCAGGAGTATTTTTACTCTTCGCCTAAAAAGGGGTATCTATAATCGGTTGGGCTAATAAAGGTTTCTTTAATAGTACGTGGCGAAACCCACCGCATTAAATTAATAGCAGATCCTGCTTTATCGTTAGTGCCCGATGCTCTAGATCCGCCAAAAGGTTGTTGACCAACAACGGCTCCTGTTGGTTTATCATTAATGTAGAAATTTCCCGCAGCATGCACCAATTTTCTCGTAGCTAATTCAGCCGCATATCTATCTCTCGAAAAGATTGCACCTGTTAACGCATAAGGGGATGTTTCGTCCAAGAGTCGAAGTGTATCTTCAAAATTATCTTCGTTATATACATAAATAGTCATTACAGGTCCAAAGATTTCCTCACTCATCGTGGTGTACAATGGGTCTTTGGCTTCCAAAACTGTCGGCTCAATAAAATACCCTTTCGAATCATCGTGGCCACCGCCAGCAACTAATTCAACCACAGGGCTTGCTTTAGCATCATCAATGTATTTACTAATTTTATCAAACGATTTTTTATCGATAACGGCATTTATAAAATTGCCAAAATCTTCCACATCGCCCATTTTGAAATTTTTCAGATCTTCTTGAATGTATTTTTTTACATCTGGCCATAGATTAGAGGGTACATAGGCCCTAGAAGATGCCGAGCATTTTTGACCTTGGTATTCAAACGAACCACGAGTTATGGCAGTAGCCACTTGCTTTGCATCTGATGATTTATGAGCAATTATAAAATCTTTACCACCTGTTTCTCCAACTATTCGAGGATACGTTTTATAGTTAGCAATATTTGTCCCAATCGTTTTCCATAAATGCTGAAAAACTCCTGTACTTCCTGTAAAATGAAGGCCAGCAAAATCTGGGTTGTTAAATATAACATCGCCAGCTACTGGGCCATCAACCGTTATCATATTAATTACACCATCAGGTAAACCTGCTTCTTTAAATACATCCATTATTACTTGTGCAGAATACACTTGAGTGTACGCAGGCTTCCAAACAACAACATTCCCCATAAGTGCAGGCGCTGCTGCTAAATTGCCAGCAATTGAAGTAAAGTTGAATGGCGTAATTGCAAAAACGAATCCTTCCAATGGTCGGTACTCAAGTCTGTTCCAAATGCCAGGTGCAGATTCGGGCTGATCTTTATAAATATCAGTCATGTATTTTACATTGAATTTAAGAAAATCTATAAATTCACAGGCTGCATCTATTTCTGCTTGAAAAGCATTTTTAGATTGCCCCAACATCGTAGTGGCATTAATCTTTGCTCGGTAAGGCCCTGCTAGTAAATCCGCAGCTTTTAAAAAGATGGCAGCTCGGCTTTCCCAAGGCATTTCTGCCCACTTAGTGCGTGCATCAAGTGCCGCTTTTATAGCTTGCTCTACGTGAGAAGCATCTCCTTCATGAAAATAACCTAATACATGTTGGTGATCGTGAGGAGGATTAATTTCAATTTTATTTTCGGTTCTCACTTCTTCGCCACCTATATACATAGGTATATCTACTTGTTTGTTGCGATAATCAGTAAGTGTTTTCTTTAATTCAGCACGCTCAGGAGTACCTGGAGCATAAGATTTAACTGGCTCGTTTACCGGAACCGGAACATTATAAAATGCATTTGACATGACGCTCTATTTTTTGCTGCAAAGATAAAAGGAACCTGTAAATTTTAATGCCCATTTGATGTAATTTACTTCAATATTTTAAAATTCGTTTAAGCAAGAATTGTGATTTGCTTAGAATTATCACAACGGATTGTTAACTTTAGTATTATAAAGCAAACTTATTTTTATTGGTGAAAAAATTATTATTTGTAATTGTGGCTTTTTGCTCGAGTATTACACTTTTTGGGCAAACCTATAAAGTAGGTGTTTTTGATAATCCACCTATGGTTTATATGGATGAGAATGGAAAAGCCTCTGGTTTTTTTATTGATTTATTAGAACAAGTTGCTAAGAAAAATGGATGGCAACTAGAATACGAAACATGTGCATTTGCAGATTGCAAAGAATTTCTTTATGAAAATGCAATAGATATTCTTCCAGATGTTGGCCATTCCATGGCGCGCGATTCCATTTTCGATTTCAACCAAACTTCCATTATATCTACTTGGGCAGAAATATATTATTCTGAATATAGAGAAAAGCCTATTAATGATTTAATGAGCCTTGATGGGCTAAGAGTCGCGTCTCTTGAAGGAGATTTTTTTCAAGAAAATGGGAGAACAGGATTAATTGATTTAAGCAAAGATCTTGGGCTTGATATTGATGTGTACAAAGTTGAATCTTATGCTACCGCACTAAAATTAGTTGAAAAAGGAATTGTGGATGCAGCCTTGGTATCTAAAATGTTTGGCGATTATAATGCGCTCAATTATGAAGTTATAAAAAGCCAAATAATGATTTCTCATTTGAGCTTAAGGTATGGAATTTCTAAAAACAATCCTGATAGCAGGACAATAAGAAATGCAATTGATAGAGAAGTAAGGTTGCAAATAAGTGATGAAAATTCATTGTACTATCAGTTAAAAGAAGATTATTTTATTGGTGCACCGTTGCAAATAATACCTAAATGGTTGTGGCAGGTAGTACTATCACTATTGCTGATTGTTGCCATCTTAATAATTATGAGTTTATTATTAAGGTATCAAGTAGAGCGCAAAACCAGGCAGCTTAAAGAAACCAATAAAATACTGAAAGCATCTGAACATGAAGCTAGGCTATCATTAAACACAATTGAGGCTTCGAGCGATTTAGCTTTTTGGACCAAACCAGGCTTGGGCGTAATTAGGGTTAATAAAAAGGCAATCGAAATATTGGGTTATTCTAAAGAAGAAATATTGTCTCTTCAGGCAGGGGCGTTGGTTCCTGCCGATTTAAAAGATAAATTTCTTGAACATTTTCAACTAACAAACGAAGAGAATCCGCATTTACGATTTGAAAGTGTGCTGTTAAAAAAATCGGGAGAAAGGCTACCTGTTGAGATAAGCTTGGATAGGTTTACGTTTGAAGGCGTAGATTATACGTGTGGTTTTGCGCGAGATATTACCGAGCGAAAAACTGCTTTTAGACAAAGGCAAGAGCTAATGGCTCATTTGGCAGAAAGAAATAAGGAGCTGAACTGCCTTTATGCAGTTTCAAAATTGATTACCGATGAGCACAAATCAATCGAATCTATTTTGCAGGAAGCAACAGATCTAATTCCTTTATCGTGGTATTACCCCGAAATAGCCTGTGCTAAAATTAAATGTAGTTATGGAGAGTTCTTTTCTTTAGATTTTAAAGAATCTGAATGGGAAATTGATGCACCCATTATAACCAATGGCGAAAAAGAAGGATCTATTAGTGTGTATTATAAGGAGTCGAGCCCAGCAAGGCAAGAAGGGCCTTTCTCTTTTGAAGAACGAAACTTAATTGATACGTTGGGTGAGCTACTTGGCAATATGCTAAACGTAAAAGGGGCAGAGCAAAAAATTATTGCCACCATTATGAATACTGAAGATGCAGAGCGAAAAAGAATATCTAAAGAAGTACACGATTCTTTAGGGCAAACGCTATCTGCTATTGCTTTAAATATGGATAAGGTTAATCAAGAAATTTCTGTTTTAAGCCAAGTGCAACAAGATAGGTTTACCAACTTAACTAACTTAATAAACCAAGCAGTTGATGAAAGCAGAAACATTGCTCATAATTTAATGCCTTCAACTTTAAATGATTTTGGCTACTCTTTGGCAGTAGAAAATATGATCGATTCTTTAAAAGGAGCAACTGATACTCAGTTTAAATTTTACTCTAATTACCAATCGGGCAGGCTAAATCAGCCTACAGAGCTAGGATTGTACCGAATTACACAAGAAGCTGTTAATAATAGCGTTAAACATGCAAAGGCAAAAACGATAACTATTCAGCTTATGTGTTATCCTGATATTGTCATTTTGACAATAGAAGATGATGGCATAGGTTTTGATTCAAAGAACAAGCAGGAAGTGAATAGGTTTGGGTTAAACAGCATGGGAAATCGGGCACGATCGTTAAATGCCGAATTTAGTTTAGATAGCGAAAAAGGAAAAGGAACTGTAATTACATTACAACTGCATATTAAATAATTGCAACATGAAAATATTATTAGTTGATGATCACCGTTTAATTAGAGATGCCATTCATTCGTATATGGAAGGTGATGCTGAATATGAAGTAGTTGGTGAGGCATCGCACGGGCAAGAAGCTATAAGAACTCTGGAAGAAACCAAAGTGGATGTAGTGCTTATGGATATTAATATGCCAATAATGGGTGGTTTGGAGTGTACAAAAGAAATTGTTAAAAGGTGGCCAAATATTAAAGTGCTTACTTTAAGTATGATGAGTGATAATCAACATATAAAACAAATGATGGGTGCAGGTGCCAGTGGTTATATTTTAAAAAACTGTACCGAAAAAGAGTTGAAGAAGGCTATTAAAACTGTGTTTGAAGGAGATACTTATTATAGTTCGGAAGTTACAGAAATTGTAATGACCAACTTAATGAAGAATAATCCTACCAAGACTTCGAATTTAGTAGTTGATATGCCCCTAACTGATAGAGAAAAAGAGGTATTAGAGTTAATAATTAAAGAGTTTACAAATAATGAAATAGCGGATAAACTTTTTATAAGTAATAGAACCGTAGATGCCCACAAACGTAATCTTCTTGAAAAAACAGGAGCAAAAAATATTGCAGGCTTAGTTATGTATGCAATAAATAATCAAATTTTCGAAGATTTATAGGCATAGGTAATTTACCTATTTTGCATTTTAGGTATTCATCTTATAAGAACGTACGGAACTGTAACTAGCTTTGTACCGTTATTAAATATAACAACAGCGTTATGAGACAATTAAAAATAAGTCAGAATATTACAACAAGGGAAAACCAATCGTTAGAGAAGTATTTCCAAGATGTGAACCGTATAGATATGATTACTTCGGATGAGGAAGCAACTTTATCAATACGTATAAGCGATGGAGACGAGGCAGCCCTTGAAAAATTGGTGCGAGCTAATTTAAGGTTTGTAGTTTCTGTGGCAAAACAATACCAAAATAGAAACCTTACATTAAACGATTTAATTAATGAAGGTAATATAGGTTTAATAAAAGCAGCTAAAAAGTTTGATCATACCAGAGGGTTTAAGTTTATATCTTATGCAGTTTGGTGGATTCGTCAATCAATAATGCAAGCTTTGGCCGAAAACTCTCGAATGGTTAGAATGCCATTAAATAGAGTAGGCACACTTAACCGTATTAGAAGAACAGCTTCTGAGCTTCAGCAAAACCTTGAAAGAGAGCCAACCGATGAGGAATTAGCACAAGTGCTTGAAATGACGGTAAGTGAAGTTAAGAAAACATTGGATGGTAATATGCGTCAACTTTCAATGGATGCTCCGTTTGCCAACGAAGATGATAACTCTTTACTTGATGTATTGATGGACAAATCGACTGATGCAACTGATAAAAGTGTAGCTTATACAGGTTCATTATCTGTGGAGGCTGAGCGTTCGCTTTCAACACTTAAGCCTAAGGATAGAGAAATACTAAAAATGTTTTTTGGAATAGGCCGAGAAAATGCTTTATCGCTAGAGCAAATAAGCGATGAGCTAGGTTTAACTCGCGAAAGAGTAAGACAGTTGAAAGAAAAGTCGTTGAGAGAGCTTAGGGCATCTAATAGAAGCACCAACTTGGTTGAATATCTAGGATAATAAATATTCCCAAATTTAAAACAGGTTCCATTTAGGGTTTATAATTCCCAAAATGGAACTTTTTTTATTCTCTAAAATATGTAAATAGCTGATATCCAGCCTAATAAATAATTTGCTTTTTCTGGCACAATATTGACACTATGGTTAATATGAAAACTAATTCAACAGAAATGAAAAAGTCAGAACTTAACTTCTTTAAAATATTAATTGGAATTGTGTATGTATTATTAGCAGTGCTTATTGTAGTTGCTTTAACACTGTAATATCACATTGATGAAAAACACTTTCCCAATTTTTAAAACAAAATTGCTTAGTAAGTGGTGGCAAAGAATTGCAATAGATATTCCTGCTTCTCAATTGTTAACACTTAGTGTAATAAACTACACCGAGGCAGAGCCATCGGGGTATTAAACCAAATGGGCTTTCGCCCTGCGAATAAAGCAACCCTTTTTGATACCTCATTCGCTTGACCTTACCTATTATCCTCAATTTATTCGGTAATTGCATTCGCAACTTATTAAACAATCACCTCCCAGTAGTTTCTAATAACCTATCATATAACTACATCCCAAATCATCGTCATTATCGGGTGTAAAGCCCGATAATCTCTGGGCTCAACCGAGCCCATTCTTTGCACTTAGTTTTACTTGTTTTCTCATTTCAATACACTTTCAGAAACAGATCCTTCAGGTGGAGCCCTCTAAATAACGGGTTATTAATACCGCATTTATCAACTTCAATTAGTGTAAAATTTATATCAGAGTTGTCTCCATTCTGAATGCATATATCCCATAATGGGAATTTCATTATTGCTCCATACCCATAAATGACCTTAATAGAGCAATCAATACATATGTAAGGTTTTGGCACACTATTGATACTATGGTTAGTATGAATAATAATTCAACAGAAATGAAAAACTCAGAACTAAACTTCTTTAAGATATTAATAGGATCTATTTACGTGTTATTAACAGTGTTAATAGTGGTTGCTTTAACGCTTTAATTAATACTAGAAATAAGAGATTCTATTTATTTTTATTTAATGAGCCTAAAAATTTAGCCCAGTTAAATGGGTTTAAGAAAGGGTTAGATCTTGGCCCATAACTATCTTGCATATAATACAGCTGCTGATTAAAGTAGTAAGATGCATTTAAGCTAGCATCGTAAGGCATGTTTCTTGCCATTGCCGATAAAGCATTTCCATCCAACCTTCCTGCAATCATCTCTCCCGGATCGGGAACATGCATTGCAAGTATTGTTTGCTTAAACATTCTTTCAGATAAAAATGGTGTGATGTCAATATTTTCAAGATATACGGTATCTGTAATTATTTTAAAAACAACATTTACTCTTCCGTTGGTGCCACTAGGCACAATAAAATCTTGTTTTATAAACCCGATAGAGCTTAATACAAGGTGATCGCCAACTAATACGGGCATCGAAAAATAGCCATACAAGTTAGATGTTGTACCTCGCCCATGCGAAGGCACATATATATGTACCCCTGGCACTTGAGTTTGCCCATCATCTGCTACAACAAGACCAGTTAGTTGCACAATTTTTTGATCTTGTGCTTTTACTTCTGTGCTAAGCAGTAACGTGAGCAATACTAAAAGTGAGATTGCACTGCTTTTTATAATTGGTTTTAATACAGCCATTTAATACAAAGATATTAATTATGGTAATAATATTAGATATAATAACGAATCTATTGTTTAATTTGTGTGATAAATCGAGTTTCTTATTAAAAAAAATGCGTTTAACAAAGTTTAACCTAAGCATTGGTACCCAAATAATGAAAGCCCTGGGCGATGAAGCACGGTTAAGGGTGCTAAACCTTTTAATAAATAGAGGAGCAATGACTATTTCAGATTTAGAACATATTCTGGATTTTACACAAACTAAAACTTCGCGCCATATATCTTATTTAAATAATTCTGGCATGCTGGATTCTCAAAAATTAGATCAGTGGGTTGTTTACTCTATTAAAGAGGAGGTGTACGAAGTAGTTAGCCAGTTTATAAGTTTTGTAGAAAAAGATAGCTTGCTACTGAAAGATTTAGATACCTATTCAATACTTTTTAATAACCGAGAACTTGCTCGAAATAAAATATCTGCTCATAAATGGAAAGCATTAAAAAACATATAATTTTTGATTTAGACGATACAATTTGGGATTACCAACACAACTCAAATGAAGCGTTAAAGGAAATTTATTCATCTTTTGAAATAGAAGAGCATGGAGTTACCAACGAGAATTTTATACATACATTTGGAATCGTTAATAATCATTTGTGGGATGAATTTGACAAAGGAGCTATAACAAGAGATATAATTAGAAGGGATCGATTTCCGATGGTTTTTGATAAACTATCAATCAATTTGAATGGGGTTGCCATGCAAATGCAAGATAGTTTTATGCAAATATGTTCTTCAAAACCAAGCTTGGTCAATGGGGTTCAAAAAGTATTAGATACCTTTAAAAGCAAGTATAGCTTTCATATTTTATCTAATGGGTTTGATCAAATTCAGTTTGTAAAACTAAAAGCTGCAGGAGTCGAGCATTATTTTGATAAAGTAATTACATCGGGCAGGGCAGGGTTTAGAAAACCCCAACCAGAAATTTTTGAGTTTGCTTTAAATGAGATTGGTGCAACCAAAGAAGAATGTATAATGATTGGCGATAATCCATTATCTGATATTGAAGGCGCCCATGCCTATGGGATAGACCAAGTGTATTATAATGTTCATAATAAGGAGTGCGCCATTAATCCAACTTATACCATTTACGATTTTAATGAGTTATTAAAAATATTATGAAAAAACACTTTCAGATTTTAGCTGTTATAGTGTTTTTTTAGCTTGTACTAAAGCAGAGGAGCCAAGCAGTATTAGTAGTCCTATTTTATCATGAGTTTGAATCGTGTGCTGATTTTAAATCTACTTTATTAGAAATAGTTTCTATTTCTGATTTAACCGAAAGGGAAGAATCTTTAGATGTGTTTTGGGATAGTTTAGAAGTAAATAACCAAATAGCATTTGTTTTTAATGATTCGGCTATGTTCTTATATATGGGCAGCACAAGTGCAGTAAGTAGCGCAGGAGATTTTAGTGGCTGGAGCCCAATTAGAAGAAAGCGGAGTTTGGGTGTTAGAAAAAATTAGTTTTATAGGTTAAGTTCTAATAACAACAGCAAAATAAAATATTTAAATACTAATCAAAAAAGCACGTCATTCCTGCGTAGGCAGGAACCCGCCTTATATGATGCTAAAAAAAGACAACAAGTGACTAAGTTTTACACTTTTTATCACAACTGCTACTCTTCCATATTTACAGATTCCTGCCTACGCAGGAATGACGCTATGCTGTTTTTTTGCATCAAAAGAATACTACTTTAACCTTTAATTATAGATTGCTGCAAGCTATAGAACTTAACCGTTTTATATAACAATGCGTTAGCCCCAAGCACAACATCTACTTCCTTGCCCTCATCTCGAAGTATAAATATACATCTTCGACTTGCCAAGTTGTGTCTATTGTACTTGGGCAATGTTTAATCGTACACTTTACGATAAACAGGCCAGTGAAATGGAGTGAAGAATAATGCTAGACCAGAGATTTATTTAGACGTG